>NZ_JBIUWN010000058.1:0-25823 GCF_044743485.1 Pseudomonas sp. NPDC087614
CGCTCAGTTCAAACTGCCGTACATCCACGTCGTGGTGAACAACTCGTACCTGGGTCTGATCCGTCAGGCACAGCGCGGGTTCGAAATGGACTACTGCGTGCAGCTGTCCTTCGATAACCTCAACGCGCCGGAACTCAACGGTTACGGGGTTGACCACATCGCAGTGGCTGAAGGCCTGGGCTGCAAGGCACTGCGTGTGTTCGAACCGTCGGAAATCGCCCCTGCCCTGCGCAAGGCCGAACAGATGATCGAAGAGTTCAAGGTGCCGGTGATCGTCGAGATCATTCTGGAGCGTGTGACCAACATCTCCATGGGTACCGAGATCAACGCCGTCAACGAATTCGAAGACCTGGCACTCGTCGGCAACGACGCACCGACGGCGATTTCGCTGCTTGATTAACTGTTGACCGCTCTCCCTGTGGGAGCGGGCTTGCCCACGAAAGCAATTGCACATCCGACAATGATGTTGGCTGATCCACCGCTTTGGCGAGCAAGCCCGCTGCCACAAGGGGAACTTCACAAGATTTACGGGAGACCACCATGCCGCGTTTCGCAGCCAACCTGTCCATGCTGTTCACCGAACAGGATTTCCTTGCCCGTTTCGACGCCGCCGCCAAGGCCGGTTTCAGTGGTGTGGAATATCTGTTTCCGTACGACTTCAGCTCCGCCGAAATCAAGGCAAAACTGGAGGCCAACGGTCTGACCCAAGTGCTGTTCAACCTGCCGGCCGGTGACTGGGCCAAAGGTGAGCGCGGTATCGCGTGCCTGCCGGATCGGGTCGAAGAATTCCGCGCCGGTGTCGATCTGGCCATTGCCTACGCGCAAGTGCTGGGCAACACCCAGGTCAACTGCCTGGCCGGTATCCGTGCGCAAGGCGTGGACGATGCCACCGTGGAAAAGACCTTCGTCGCCAACCTCAAGTACGCGGCCGACAAGCTGCAAGCGGCGGGCATCAAACTGGTGATGGAAGCGATCAACACCCGTGACATCCCAGGCTTCTACTTGAACAACACCGCGCAAGCCCTGTCGATTCGCGAACAGGTCGGCAGCGCCAATCTGTTCCTGCAATACGACATCTATCACATGCAAATCATGGAAGGCGATCTGGCCCGCACCCTGCAATCGCACCTGGGCGAGATCAACCATGTGCAGCTCGCAGACAACCCCGGGCGCAACGAGCCAGGTACCGGTGAAATCAACTACCGCTTCCTGTTCGAACACCTGGACCGCATCGGTTATCAGGGTTGGGTCGGTTGCGAATACAAGCCGCTTACCACCACTGAAGCAGGGCTCGGCTGGTTGAAAACCCACAACGCAATTTAAGAACAACGCAAAACCTGTAGGAACGGGCTTGCTCGCTCCCACCCAAAGCAACACCCCCAATTTGCTTGAGCAAGACAAAAACAAGAGGATTTTCTCATGGCTAAAATCGGATTTATCGGCACCGGCATCATGGGCCACCCAATGGCGGCGAACCTGCAGAAAGCCGGTCACAGCCTGTTCCTGTCGGCGCACCACGACCCCGCGCCTGCCGACCTGGTTGCCGCGGGTGCCGTCGCGCTGGCCAACCCGCGCGAAGTGGCTCAGGAAGCCGAGTTCATCATCGTCATGGTCCCGGATACCCCGCAGGTCGATGACGTGCTGTTCCGCGCCGACGGCGTCGCTGCCGGTATCGGCAAAGGCAAAGTCGTGATCGACATGAGCTCGATCTCGCCGACCGCCACCAAAGCCTTCGCGGCGCAGATCAACGAAAAAGGTGCGCAATACCTCGACGCACCTGTGTCCGGTGGTGAAGTCGGTGCCAAAGCCGCGACCCTGAGCATCATGATCGGTGGCGACGCCGATGCCTTCGAACGCGCACTGCCGCTGTTCCAGGCCATGGGCAAGAACATCACGCTGGTCGGTGGCAATGGCGACGGTCAAACCGCAAAAGTGGCGAACCAGATCATCGTGGCCCTGAACATTCAGGCCGTGGCTGAAGCCTTGCTGTTCGCTTCGAAAAACGGTGCCGATCCAGCCAAGGTGCGTGAAGCGCTGATGGGCGGCTTCGCATCCTCCAAGATCCTCGAAGTGCACGGCGAACGCATGATCAAAGGTACCTTCGATCCAGGCTTCCGCATCAGTCTGCACCAGAAGGACCTGAACCTGGCTCTGCAAGGCGCCAAGGAACTGAACATCAACCTGCCGAACACCGCCAACGCCCAGCAAGTGTTCAGCACCTGCGCGGCCATCGGTGGCAGCAACTGGGATCACTCGGCGCTGATCAAGGGCCTGGAACACATGGCCAACTTCTCGATCCGCGACAAGCAGTAAGCCTTTGCCCCGCGTTCCATGTGGGAGCGGGTTTGCTCGCGAAGAGGCAATGTCAGTCGACACCAAGGTTGACTGACCCCGCGCATTCGCGAACAAGCCCGCTCCCACATTGGATCTGAGTTGCCCTTTCGAATAACAAGAATTCCGGGAGCCCGCCATGTCGGTCGATCCGCAACAACTGCTGCGCGAGCTGTTTGCCACAGCCATCGACGCGGCCCACCCGCAGCAAGTCCTCGAAGCCCACCTGCCAGACGATCGCACCGGTCGGGTCATCGTCATCGGCGCCGGTAAAGCCGCGGCCGCGATGGCGCAAGTGGTCGAACGCTGCTGGCAGGGGGAAGTCTCTGGCCTGGTAGTGACTCGTTACGGTCACGGCGCCCCATGCGAAAAAATCGAAGTGGTCGAAGCTGCGCATCCGGTGCCGGACGCTGCCGGCCTGGCCGTGGCCAAGCGTGTGCTGGGCCTGGTGAGTAACCTGAGCGAAGACGACCGCGTGATCTTCCTGCTCTCAGGTGGCGGCTCTGCCCTGCTCGCCTTGCCGGCCGAAGGCATCACCCTCGCTGACAAGCAATCCATCAACAAAGCCCTGCTCAAATCCGGCGCGACCATCGGCGAGATGAACTGCGTGCGCAAGCACCTCTCGGCGATCAAGGGCGGACGCCTGGGTAAAGCCTGCTGGCCTGCCACGGTCTATACCTACGCGATCTCCGATGTACCAGGCGACCTCGCCACGGTCATCGCCTCTGGCCCGACCGTGGCCGACCCCAGCACCTCGGTTGAAGCACTGGCGATCATCAAGCGCTACGGCATCGAGATCCCGGCGTCGGTACGCACCTGGTTGCAAAGCCCTGAATCGGAGACCGTCAAACCCAGTGATCCGAGCCTGGCCCGCAATCATTTCCAGTTGATCGCCCGTCCTCAGCAATCGCTGGACGCCGCGGCGGTGAAGTGCCGTCAGGCCGGTTTCAGCACGCTGATCCTCGGCGATCTGGAAGGTGAATCGCGCGAAGTGGCGAAAGTCCACGCCGGCATCGCTCGCCAGATCATCAACCACGGCCAGCCACTGGCGGCGCCGTGCGTGATCCTCTCCGGCGGTGAAACCACCGTGACCGTGCGCGGCAATGGCCGTGGCGGGCGCAACGCCGAATTCCTCCTTAGCCTGACCGATAGCCTCAAAGGCCTGCCCGGCGTCTACGCCCTGGCCGGTGACACCGACGGCATCGACGGCTCGGAAGACAACGCCGGTGCCATCATGACCCCGGACAGCTACAAGCGCGCCGCGGCACTGGGCTTGAGCGCCAGTGACGAGCTGGATAACAACAATGGCTACGGCTATTTCGAGGCGCTCGATGCGCTGATCGTCACCGAGCCGACCCGCACCAACGTCAACGACTTCCGCGCCATTCTGATTCTCGAGAGCTCTAAATCATGACGCCTGATAAAAAGGTCAAAATCCTCGCCACCCTCGGGCCTGCTGTCGATGGCACCCAAGACATCCGCGAACTGGTCGAGGCCGGAGTGAATATCTTCCGCCTGAACTTCAGCCACGGCGACCACGCCGACCACGCCAAGCGCTATCAGTGGATCCGCGAAGTCGAGCGTCAGCTCAACTATCCGCTGGGCATTCTGATGGACCTGCAAGGGCCAAAACTGCGTGTCGGCAAATTCGCCGAGGGCAAGGTGCAGTTGCATCGCGGTCAGGCGTTCCGTCTGGATCTGGATGCGACTCCCGGCGATGAGCGCCGGGTCAACCTGCCGCATCCGGAAATCATCGAGGCGCTGGAAGCCGGCATGGATCTGCTGCTCGACGACGGCAAACTGCGTCTGCGCGTGGTGACTAAGTACGACGATGCGATCGACACCACCGTGCTCAATGGCGGCGAGCTGTCAGACCGCAAAGGCGTGAACGTGCCGCAAGCGGTGCTCGACCTCAGCCCGTTGACGGCCAAGGATCGCCGCGATTTGAGTTTTGGTCTGGAGTTGGGTGTGGATTGGGTGGCGCTGTCGTTTGTCCAGCGCCCGCAAGACATGCTCGAAGCCCGCGCACTGATCGGCGACAAAGCCTTCCTGATGGCCAAAATCGAAAAGCCTTCGGCCGTCGAGCAACTGCGCGAAATCGCCGAGCTGAGCGACGCGATCATGGTGGCTCGCGGTGACCTGGGCGTGGAAGTCCCTGCCGAGAGCGTGCCGTAGATCCAGAAAAACATCATCAGCACCTGCCGTGAATTGGGAAAACCGGTGGTGGTGGCAACGCAGATGCTCGAGTCGATGCGCTTCTCTGCGACGCCGACCCGCGCTGAAGTCACCGACGTGGCCAACGCCGTGGCCGAGGGTGCCGATGCGGTGATGCTGTCGGCGGAAACCGCGTCGGGGGAATACCCGCTGGAAGCCGTGCAGATGATGAGCAAGATCATCCGTCAGGTGGAAAACGGCCCGGATTATCAGACGCAACTCGACGTCAGCCGCCCCAAGGCTGAGGCGACTGTTTCCGATGCCATCAGTTGCGCGATCCGACGCATCAGCAACGTGCTGCCAGTGGCCGTGCTGGTCAATTACAGCGAGTCCGGAGCCTCGACGTTGCGTGCGGCGCGGGAACGGCCCAAAGCACCGATCCTCAATCTGACGCCGAACCTGCAAACCGCTCGCCGTTTGAGCGTGGCGTGGGGCATTCACTCGGTGGTCAACGATCGTCTGCGTCAGGTCGATGAGGTGTGTTCTACCGCGCTGGAAATCGCCCAGGCGCAAGGCATGGCCGAGCGCGGTGACACGCTGTTGATCACTGCCGGTGTGCCGTTCGGGCAGCCGGGCTCGACCAACTCGCTGCGCATTGAGACGTTGATTTAACTCCAACATGATCGTTCCCACGCGCAGCAAAGGAACGATCAGTACTGACTTTCAGAACTGCCATGCCTGCCAACTCTTTCAACACCCACTGCCCCGACTGGGCCGAGGCTTTGCTCAACGGTTTCAGTCAAATCTTCTTCCAGCGTCATCCGCTGTGCGGCCTGCTGTGCCTGCTGGCGATCCTGCTCACCGCTCCGGTGCTGTTTGCCGGCGCGCTGCTGGGTGCCATGGCCGGATTGCTCACCGCGCAACGACGCAACTATGCCAAGGCTGATCGCCAGGCCGGATTGTTCAGCTACAACGGTGTCTTGCTCGGCCTGCTGCTGAGCCTGTACTTCCCGTGGTCGCCGATGCTGCCGCCGTTGATTCTTGCTGCCGGTGGCCTGAGCGCAATGCTCACACAGCAATGGCTCAAACATGTGTACCACCGCCGATCCATACCGGCCTATACCTCGCCTTTCGTGGGCATAAGCTGGGGGCTGCTTCTCTTCGCGGCGCCGCCCATGCCCATGCCTTCTGTCGAACTCAATAACGTGAGCCTGCTCGCCGCCGAGTTCAGAGGGTTGGGTCAGGTGATGTTTCTCGGTCATCCGCTCGCCGGCACCTTGATCGCCATCGGTTTGCTGATAGCTGATCGTCGGGCCTTTGCCTGGGCGCTGTTGGCAAGTGCAATCGGCCTCGGTTCAAGCCTGCTGCACCACGAAACCAATACCGCCCTGCTCGGCCTGGGCAGCTACAACGCCGTACTCGCCGCACTCGCCTTCAGTGCACAACGTCAACAACCGTGGCTGCCGTTGCTCGGCATCGTCCTCGCGCTGCTGGTGACACCCCTGTTTGCCGCCGTCGGTCTGGCCACGCTGACCGCGCCATTCATTCTCGCCTGCTGGCTGATCCGCGCTGGCATCCAGATGCTCGGCAACGCAACGGTTAACAGCACGCCTTGCGCTCATGGGGAGAATCAACCTAGGCTGCGCTGATCTTCGATTCAGGCGTTACATATGGACAGCAGCAAGCGTTGGCGTGATCAGCTTTACGTAGTGATTTTCCAGACCGACACCACGGCTGGGCGGCGTTTCGACGGCATTTTGCTGTTGATCATCCTCGCCAGCCTGGTGGTCGTGATGCTCGACAGCATCGACAGCGTTCACCGCAACTATGCCGATGCACTGGCGTACATCGAGTGGGGCTTCACCATTATCTTTCTCGGTGAGTACATCCTGCGCCTGTATTGCTCACCGAAGCCGTTGCGTTATGCCTTCAGTTTTTATGGGCTGGTGGACTTGCTGGCAATCGTGCCCGGCATCCTCGCCCTGTATTACAGCGATGCGCAGTATCTGCTGATCATCCGCATCATCCGGATGCTGCGGATTTTTCGCGTGCTCAAACTCAGCCCGTACCTCAAGCAAGCCAACTATCTGATGTCGGCGCTGCGCGGCAGCAAGCAGAAGATCGTGGTGTTTCTGGTCAGCGTCTGCACGCTGGTGACGGTGTTCGGCACGCTGATGTACGTGATCGAAGGCCCGGAACACGGCTTCACCAGTATTCCCAAAGGCATCTATTGGGCAATCGTGACGCTGACCACCGTGGGCTTCGGCGATATCGTGCCGACAACCCCGCTGGGCCAGGTGATTTCGTCGCTGGTAATGATCACCGGTTACTCGATCATCGCCGTGCCCACCGGGATTTTCACCGCCGAACTGGCCAACGCCATGCGCGGCGAACATCTGCAACACGATTGCCCGGTGTGCAAGAAAAACAGCCACGAACACGACGCAGCTTTCTGCTCCCGATGCGGCAATGCACTGTTCAAGAAAATGGAATAAGCAAAGTGCTTTTTAATCTTTAAGCGACTATGCGTGCCCCGTTATAGTCAGTGGCAAGTGGCCTCACCTTTGGCACAACACCCCCACAGAACAAGGAATGCGCAGTGAAAAAACTCTTTGGCGCCTCACTTCTCGCCGCCGGTCTTGCGTTCGGTAGCGTGGCTCAAGCCGCACCGACCCTGCTGAACGTTTCCTACGACGTGATGCGCGATTTCTACAAGGACTACAACACTGCGTTCCAGAAACACTGGCAAGCCGAGCACAACGAAAACATCACCGTGCAGATGTCCTTCGGCGGTTCGAGCAAGCAAGCGCGCTCGGTGATCGATGGCCTGCCGGCCGACGTCATCACCATGAACATGGCCACCGACATCAACGCCCTGGCCGATCACGGCAAACTGGTGCCGGAGAACTGGGTTACCCGACTGCCGGACAACAGCGCACCGTTCACCTCGGCGACCGTGTTCATTGTGCGCAAGGGCAACCCGAAAGCCCTGAAAGACTGGCCGGACCTGCTTAAAGACGGCGTGCAGGTGATCGTGCCAAACCCGAAAACCTCGGGTAACGGCCGCTACACCTACCTCTCGGCCTGGGGCTACGTGCTGAAGAACGGCGGTGACGAGAACAAAGCCAAAGACTTCGTCGGCAAACTGTTCAAGCAAGCGCCGGTGCTGGATACCGGTGGCCGCGCCGCGACCACCACATTCATGACTAACCAGATTGGCGACGTGCTGGTGACTTTCGAGAACGAAGCGGAAATGATCGCCCGCGAATTTGGCCGTGATCAGTTTGAAGTCATCTACCCAAGCGTCTCCGCCGAAGCCGAGCCACCGGTGTCGGTGGTCGATAAAGTCGTCGACAAGAAAGGTTCGCGCGCAGCCGCTGATGAGTACCTGAAATACCTGTGGTCGCCTGAAGGTCAGGAAATCGCTGCGGCCAACTACCTGCGCCCGCGTGACCCGGCGGTGCTGGCCAAATACACCGACCGTTTCCCGAAAGTCGACTTCCTGTCGGTGGAGAAAACCTTTGGTGACTGGCGCACCGTGCAGAAGACCCACTTCAATGATGGTGGGGTGTTTGACCAGATTTACAGCCAGTAATAGTCAAGCGGCTCTATGAAAAGGCGATCTCAACGGGTCGCCTTTTTTGTGGGAATTTGAAATCACCACCATGTCCCCTATGACGAACAGTAAAGCGCAGCAGTAAACATACGCACGCTACCGAAGAAGATGTAGCTGAATGTATCATCGACGCTCAATGGTCGAACGCAAGGTTCACCGAGGTGGCAACCACCTGACTGCAGCCATTCATTGCTCAAAGAAATAATCGATATCAACCGAAGGCCTCTTCTGCCAATACGATTTGTCCCATAGCCTCTGCGCATTCCCTTTCGCTGGATCGAGAAACCTTATGACCACCGCCACTCACGCAATGACCCGAGGCATGGTGCTGCTGTTCGCCTTCTGCTGCGGCGCCATCGTTGCCAACATCTACTACGCCCAGCCGATCATCGGCCTGATTGCGCCGGACATTGGCCTCTCCGACACCATGGCCAGCTTCATCGTCTCGCTGACGCAAATCGGTTATGCGCTGGGCCTGTTCTTTCTGGTGCCGCTGGGCGATCTGCTGGAAAACCGTCGGTTGATGATCATCACCACGGTGGTGGCGATTGCCAGCCTGCTCGGCGCCGCATTTACCGATCAGCCCAACGTGTTTCTGCTGATCTCGCTGCTCGTGGGTTTCAGTTCCGTGTCGGTGCAGATCCTGATTCCGCTGGCCGCGCATCTGGCGCCGGAAGAGTCCCGTGGCCGAGTGGTCGGCGGGATCATGGGCGGGCTGCTGCTGGGTATCCTGCTGGCGCGGCCGGTGTCGAGCGTGGTTGCCGACCATTTCGGCTGGCGGGCGATGTTCATGATTGCGGCAGCATTGATGGCGGCGATCAGCGTGGTGCTGGCACTGACCGTGCCCAAGCGCCAACCGGATCACAGCGCCTCTTACGGGCAACTGCTCGGTTCGCTGTGGACGCTGCTGCGCCAACAACCGGTGCTGCGTCAGCGCGCGTTTTATCAGGGGTGCATGTTTGCCACGTTCAGCCTGTTCTGGACAGCGGTACCACTTGAGTTGGCGCGCAACCACGGCCTGTCACAAAGCGAGATCGCGATCTTCGCCCTGGTCGGCGCCATCGGTGCCATCGCCGCCCCCATCAGCGGACGCCTGGCCGACGCTGGCCACACTCGCATCGCTTCACTGCTGGCGATGCTGTTCGCCAGCCTGAGCTTCCTCCCCGCCTTCATCCACCCGGCCTACAGCGTGATCGGCCTGGCCGTGACCGGCGTGGTATTGGACTTCTGCGTACAGATGAACATGGTGCTTGGCCAGCGTGCGGTGTACTCGCTGGACGCGAAAAGCCGTGGTCGCTTGAACGCGCTGTACATGACCAGCATCTTCATCGGCGGCGCCTTCGGCTCGTCGGTCGCCAGCGCGGTGTTCGAGCATGGCGGCTGGTTGTGGATCGTGATTGTTGGCAGTGCGTTTCCATTGTTGGCGTTGTTGCGTTTTTTGGGTGCATCGCAACGGCGATCGCTGGCGACTGCGTAACACGTAAAAAGCATCGCAGGCCAACTGGCCCGCGATGCTTTTCAATACCTGACCAGCTTCTCCATCGCCGCATCCGCCAGAAAGGAGGAGCGGCTTTTGACGTTGTGTTCGCGCACATAGCGGTCGATTCGCTGAATCACATAACCGGGCAGGGTCACGTTGACCTTCTCGGTCTTGCCCAGGTATGGCGAGATATCCAGCTCCAGCATGCCCCAGCCCATCCCGGCGAACTCCGGATTGTTGCGATGCGCCGCAGCAGAGGTCGGCATCGGAATCGCCTCTCCGTCCGCCGCAATCTCCTGCAACATGATGTGGGCGATTTCAACGGCTGCATTGTAGGCATCTTCAAAGCTATCCCCTGCCGTCACGGCGCCGGGAATATCGGGGATCTGAATACCGATGGCGGTGTTCTCATCGCCCCACTCGATGCAGATTGGATATTGCATTATGGATCTCCTTCGTAACTGGCTGGCGGGTTGTACAACCCGGCACGCCTCCTGATGCTTTTGACCGTCCCCAACGGCAAATCCTTTTTCGGGTGAGGAACGGGAATCGTGTATGGGTTGTAGCGGTGCCTGAAGAGGTGATGACTGCCGGTAATCCTGTCCAGCGTCCAACCCGCCTCCTCCAGCTCCTTGATCAATAACCTGCTCTGCACCAACCGCCTCCTTGCCCTGGCCCATTAAAAGTAACCCTAGAGTTATCTTTACTCAAGCACAGAAATCCAAAGAGCGACGTCCGGTTGTTTTACAGAGTGTGATTGATTGCAGCCACAGACAGCAAAACGGCGATCCAGGGATCGCCGTTTTTCATCACTGCCCGAACTGCTTGCCCAGCCCCGGTGGCACGCCGTGGATGTCGGTGTCTTCCCATGGGCCGTTGGGGCTGATCGAGCGGCTCCAGCCGTTGTTCCAGCGATAGTAGGTGCGCTGGCGGTAGAACGTGTCGGACTGGTCGTCAAGCACATAAACGCCGAGTTTCTGATCCCAATGGCTGTTGCCGCCCGGTGGCGGGGCGAAGCTGGCCGAGGTGCGCGGGACAGGTTTGGCCGGTTTGGCCGGAATGCTTTTGCCCGGTATCGGCGAGGTCGAAGGGGTCGGGCTGGGTTGTGACGGCGGAATCGGCGGCAGGTGGGTGGTCCGTTCCGGTCGTTGCACCGCACATGCACTCAAGCCCAGGGCCAATGTGAGAACCGTGATTCGGGCGATGGTGTGCATGGCGGTGCTTTCCTGTGTTGCCCGGTTACTTGTCCGGGCTGTCGATGGTCAGTTCTTGCAGCGCGGTGGTGCTGCTGGCCAGCGGGCCGCTGCGGCCAACCCACTCTCCGGCGGTCGGCTGACCGGCACGGGAGATGCGCGCAACCAGTTGGACTTCAGGGAAGTTCGACAGTTTCAACTGCGGCATCATCGCGTCGGCATCGCCCAGTTCGACCGTGACCGGCAGATCGGCCACGGTCAGGCGCTTGGCCGCCAGCGGTGCCGGTGGCCCGGACGTGGCGCGGGCGAAAATGAACACGCTGTCGCCCGGTTGCACCTTGTCTTTGAGTTCATTAGCCACATCGACGCGTACCTTAAGCCGTGCGGCAGGCTTGGCAGCCGGTGCCTGGGCAACCTTGCCGCCGCTGGCTTGCAGGCGCTCGGCGGCACGTTCGATCCCGCCTTGCAGCGCTTCGCGGGATTTGTCGCTCGCAGGCAATTGCGCCAGCAAACGGTTCCAGTAGTCGATGGCCTCCTGATAACGCTCGCCTTCGAACGCGGCGATGCCGAGCAGACCAAGGCTGGTGACTTCCTTTGGATCGGCCTTCAGCGCTTCATCGGTCAGGGCCTGGATCTTGCTCGACCATTTTTTGCCATCGGCGAAATACTGCGCCTGCGCCCACTGGCCGAGCAGTTCCGGTTGGCGACCAGCGAGATTGGCGGCACGTTCAAACATCTTCGCCGCGTCCGCCGGACGCTCCTGAGCCATGTAGGTACGACCCAGGAAATACAGACCTTCAGCAGAATCCGGTTGTGCCGCAACGGCACGTTCCAGACGCAGGGTCATTTCTTCCATCGACTGCGGTGCCTGGGCGAATTCGCGGGTCAATTCGACCTTGTCGGCGGCGCCGAAGTGCAGGTACAGGGCCAAACCCAACACTGGCACCAACACGGCGGCCAGCAGCGGCAGCGGTTTACCCAGTTTCGAGACACGCGGCGCGGTAACGCCTTCGGTGTCGGCGAGCAATTCACGCGCGGCTTCGGCGCGGCCGCTGTCCATTTGCGCGGTATCCAGCACACCTTCGGCCTGCTGCGATTGCAACTCGGCGACACGTTCCTGATACAACGCAACGTTGAGGGCAGTACGATCCTCTTCACGCTGGGCGCGGCGTTCACGCAATACGGGGATCAGCAGAAAACTCAGGGCGACCAGAAGCAACAGCCCTGCGGCAAGCCAGAAATCAATCATTCTTGGTTTTTATCCAACAGTTGGTCGAGGCGCTGACGCTCTTCGGTAGACAGCGATTGCGGGGTGTCGGCGCGTTGTGCGCGACGGCGGCGGACGATCACCGCGATCACCACGAAACCACCGAGCAGCAGGCCGGCCGGGCCGAACCACAGCAGCGCGGTCTTGGCGTTGAGTGCGGGTTTGTAGCGGACGAAATCGCCGTAGCGATCCACCATGAAATCGATGATCTGCTGGTTGTCCTTGCCCTCGCCGAGCATGCGGAAAATCTCTTTGCGCAGGTCAGCGGCGATCGGTGCATTGGAGTCGGCGATGTCCTGGTTCTGGCATTTGGGGCAACGCAGTTCCTTGGTCAGTTCACGGAAACGTTCGCGATCACCTTCCTTGGCGAACTCGTAGGTGTCGATCGCGGCATGGGCCACACCGACCAGGCTCAAGCCCAACACAATAGCCGCTAAAAAACGCTTCATGGCTTGGCCTCATCGACCAGCGCCTGATACTTGGCCGCGAGTTTTTCGCGCCAGACCTGTTCGTCGATCACACCGACGTACTTGTCGCGGATGATGCCCTTGGCGTCGATGAAGAAGGTTTCCGGCGCGCCGTAAACACCGAGGTTCAGCCCCAGCGAGCCTTCGTCGTCACGGATATCGAGCACATACGGATTGTGGAATTCGGCCAGCCACTTCAAGGCATCGGCGTTGACGTCCTTGTAGTTGATCCCGTAGATCAACACGCCACGCTCGGCGAGTTTGTTCAGCACCGGATGCTCGACCCGGCAGGAAATGCACCAGGTGCCCCAGACGTTAACCAACGCCGGTTTGCCGAGGATGTCAGCCTTGGTCAGGGTCTTGTCGCCCTGAACCGCCGGCAGCGAAAACTCCGGGAACGGCTTGTTGATCATCGCCGACGGCAGCTCTGCCGGATCGAGGTACAGACCGCGATACAGAAACACCGCCACCAGCAGGAAAAGCGCCAGGGGTACCAGCATCAACCAACGTCTCATGCAGCCGCTCCCGTCATGCCCAGCGCTTCACGCACCTTGGATTTCACCTTGACCCGATAACGTCGATCCAGCGCCGCGAGCAATCCGCCCAGACCGGTCAGCAGACCGCCGAACCAGATCCAGCGCACGAACGGTTTGACGTGAACCCGTACCGCCCACGCGCCGTTTTCCAGCGGCTCACCAAGGGCGACGTAGAGGTCACGGGTGAAACCGGCGTCAATTCCGGCTTCGGTCATCACCGAGTTCTGCACGGTGTACAGACGTTTTTCCGGGTGCAGTACGCTGACTTCCTTGCCGTCGCGGATCACCCGAATGGTGCCTCTGTCGGAGGTGAAATTCGGCCCTTCGAAGTGTTTGGCGCCTTCGAAGACGAAGTGATAACCGGCCAGATCCATCGATTCGCCCGGCGCCAGACGCAGGTCGCGTTCGGCACTGTTCTGGCTCGACAACACCACGCCCAGCGCGCAAACGGCGATGCCGAGGTGGGCGATCTGCATGCCCCAATAACTGCGGGTCAGGGTCGGCAGACCTTTGATCAGACCTTTGTGGCGAGTCTTGTCGAAAATATCGCGCACGCCGGCAAGCAACACCCACGCGGCGAGCAGGAAGGTTGCGATAACGGCCCAGTTGAAATCGCCGTAAGCGACACCGGCGACCACCGCCAGCGCGACGCTGCCCAGCAACACCGGGGTCAGCATGCTTGCCAGCCATTTCACCGGGGTGTCTTTCCAACGGACGATCACGCCAACCGCCATCACCATCATCAACAACGCCATCAATGGAATGAACAGCGCGTTGAAGTACGGCGGGCCGACCGACAGTTTGGCGCCGCTGATGGCATCAAGAATCAGCGGGTACAACGTGCCGAGCAGAATCATCGACGCTGCCACAACCAATACCAGATTGTTGCCCAGCAGCAGGGTTTCCCGCGACCACAGGTTAAAGCCGACCTGGCTCTTGACCACCGGCGCGCGCAACGCAAACAGCGTCAGCGAACCGCCGACCACGAACAGCAGGAAAATCAGGATGAACACGCCGCGCTCCGGGTCGGAGGCGAACGCATGTACCGAAGTCAGCACGCCGGAACGCACGAGGAAGGTACCGAGCAGGCTCAACGAGAACGCAGCAATCGCCAGCAACACGGTCCAGCTCTTGAACACACCACGTTTTTCCGTGACCGCCAGCGAGTGAATCAACGCGGTGCCGACCAGCCAGGGCATGAACGAGGCGTTTTCCACCGGATCCCAGAACCACCAGCCGCCCCAGCCGAGTTCGTAGTAGGCCCACCACGAACCGAGCGTGATGCCGATGCCGAGGAAGGCCCAGGCGACGATGGTCCATGGCCGCGACCAACGCGCCCACGCGGCATCGAGACGCCCCCCCAGCAGTGCGGCGATGGCGAAGGCAAAGGCTACCGAGAAACCGACATAACCCATGTACAGCATCGGCGGATGGACGATCAGGCCGATGTCTTGCAGCAATGGATTGAGGTCGCGACCGTCCGCCGGAATTTGCGGCAGGATGCGCGAGAACGGGTTCGACGTCAGGATCAGAAACAGCAGGAAACCGGTGCTGATCATGCCCATCACCGCCAATACGCGGGCGAGCATGACTTGTGGCAACTGGCGGGAAAATACCGACACGGCGAAGGTCCAGCCGCCTAGGATCAGCGCCCACAACAGCAACGAACCTTCGTGGGCGCCCCACACGGCGCTGAATTTGTAGTACCACGGCAAGGCGCTGTTGGAGTTCATCGCAACGTAGGCCACGGAGAAGTCGTCGGTCATGAAGGCGTAGGTCAGGCAGCCGAAGGCAAACACCAGAAACGCGAACTGCCCCCACGCCGCCGGTTGGGCCAGGCCCATCCACAAACGGTCGCCGCGCCAGGCACCGAACAGCGGCACCACGGCCTGCACCAGCGCAAAACACAGCGCCAGAATCATCGCCAGATGACCCAACTCAGGAATAAAAATCGCCGAAGTCATCGATCAACCCTCCTTCGCTTGAGTCGGCGCGGATTGACCGCTGTCTTTCAACGCTTTGGTTACTTCCGGCGGCATGTACTTCTCGTCGTGCTTGGCCAGCACTTCATCGGCGACGACCACGCCATCGGCGTTGATCTTGCCCAGGGCCACGATGCCCTGCCCTTCGCGGAACAGATCCGGGAGGATGCCGCGATAGGTGATGGTCACGGCTTTGTTGAAGTCGGTGACGACGAATTTGACGTCCAGCGAGTCCGGCGAACGTTGCAGCGAGCCCTTCTCGACCATGCCGCCGGCACGGATGCGCGTGTCGTGCGGTGCTTCGCCGTTGGCGATCTGGGTCGGGGTGTAAAACAGATTGATGTTCTGCTGCAGGGCGCTCAAGGCCAGGCCGACGGCAGCGCCGACCCCGACCAGAATGGCCAGAATGATGATCAGACGTTTTTTGCGCAGCGGATTCACTTGCCGTTCTCCCGGCGCAGACGACGCGCCTCTTGTTGCAGATAGTGCTTGCGGGCCGCGATGGGCTTCACCACGTTGTAGATCAGCACCGCCAGACAGATGCCGTAGGCCGACCAGACATACAGGCCATGATGGCCCATGGCGAGGAAATCGCCGAATGAAGCAAAACTCATCGCGAGGCCTCCAGACTGTTCTGCACTTCTTCTTTGACCCAACTGGCGCGGGCTTCACGTTTGAGCACTTCAAGGCGCATGCGCAGCAACAGCACGGCGCCGAAGAAGCAGTAGAAACCCAGCACCGTCAGCAGCAGCGGCAGCCACATCTCGGCCGGCATCGCCGGTTTTTCGGTGAGGGTGAAGGTCGCGCCCTGGTGCAGGGTGTTCCACCACTCCACCGAGTACTTGATGATCGGGATGTTGATCACGCCGACGATGGCCAGCACCGCGCAGGCCTTGGCGGCGCTGTCGCGGTTGCTGATCGCATTGCCCAATGCGATCACGCCGAAATACAGGAACAGCAGAATCAGCATTGAAGTCAGCCGCGCATCCCAGACCCACCACGACCCCCAGGTCGGTTTACCCCAGATCGCCCCGGTCACCAGCGCCACGGCAGTCATCCACGCGCCGATCGGAGCGGCGCATTGCAGGGCGACGTCGGCCAGTTTCATCTTCCACACCAGCCCGACCACACCGCACACCGCCAGCATCACGTAGATCGACTGAGCGAGCATCGCAGCGGGCACGTGGATATAGATGATGCGAAAGCTGTTGCCTTGCTGATAGTCCGGCGGCGCGAAGGCCAAGCCCCAGACCACGCCGACGCCAATCAGCAGCAACGCTGCGATGCTCAGCCACGGCAGCAACTTGCTGCTGATGCCGTAAAACCACTTGGGCGAGCCGAGCTTGTGAAACCAGGTCCAGTTCATACTGTTTCCATCACGGGTGCTCTTCGCTATGAAGCGCTTGGGTCATGCCTTTCTTCAAAAAGAAGTGGTCAAAATTTGACCAGACCCCATTATTATTCGCCGACGCTGATCTTCAGGCCAGCGGCTATTGCAAAGGGTGTCAGGGTGATCGCCAGGGCGGTCAGGCTACCCAACCACAGCAGATACCCGGTCGCCGGCATGCCTTGTAACGCCGCCTGCAAGGCGCCACTGCCGAGGATCAATACCGGGATGTACAACGGCAGAATCAGCAGCGCCAGCAACAGGCCGCCACGCTTCAAACCGACCGTCAGTGCCGCGCCCACCGCACCGAGCAAGCTCAGCACCGGTGTGCCCAGCAACAACGAAAGCAACAAAACCGGCAGACACGCGGCAGGTAAACCCAGCATCAACGCCAGTAAGGGCGAGAGCAGAACCAGTGCCAGACCGGAGAAAAGCCAGTGTGCCAGCACCTTGGCCAAGACCAGAAGTGGTAGCGGGTGCGACGAAAGGACCCACTGCTCAAGGGAGCCGTCTTCGAAGTCACTGCGAAACAGCCCGTCCAGCGAGAGCAGGACCGACAAAAGCGCCGCCACCCAGACTAACCCCGGGGACAGGTTTTGCAACACTTGAGTTTCCGGGCCGACGGCCAGCGGGAACAACGCGATGACGATGGCGAAGAAAATCAGCGGATTGGCCAGTTCCGCCGGGCGGCGAAACAGCAGTCGGGATTCACGGGCAACCAGCAGGCCAAACACACTCATACAGCCCAGTTCCCCAGATCGATGTCGCGATAACCGGCCGGCATCCGGCTCAGTGTGTGGTGTGTGGTCAATACAACGAGGCCTCCGCGTTCGCAGTGGCTCGCCAGATGCGCTTCGAGTTGCGCCACGCCCTGCTTGTCGAGGGCGGTGAAGGGTTCGTCGAGAATCCACAGTGGTGGGCTGTCGAGATACAACCGCGCCAGCGCCACGCGGCGTTGTTGCCCGGCGGAAAGCGTGTGACAGGGAACATCTTCGAATCCGCGCAATCCTACGGCTGCCAGCGCTTGCCAGATCGACTCGCGTTCGGCGGGTTGATGCAGGGCGCAAAGCCAGGACAGATTTTCTTCCGGGGTCAGCAGATCCTTGATTCCGGCGGCGTGGCCGATCCACAACAGGTTGCGCGCCAGTTCGGCCGGCTGTTCGGTCAGGGGCTGACCGTTGAGCAACACCTGGCCGCTGGTCGGCTGCATCAAACCGGACAACAACCGCAAAAGACTGGTTTTACCGCTGCCGTTGGGCCCGCTGATCTGCACCATATCGCCACTGGCCAGCCTCAATTCGAGATTTTCGAAAAGCAGCCGCAGATCACGTTCACACGCGAGGGCAACAGTTTGCAGGACAGGACTGGTCAAGGGATCACGGGCCTTATACGGTTCAAGTCGGCTCTGGCACGGCCGTTAAAGAGATGCAGCATAGATGCATTGACGGCTCGATCTAGAGAGCTGCGTCAAACAATTGCTATGTTTTTTGAACGAAGCGCAAGACGGGCGGCATTATACATGCCGTGCCTTACTCTCAAGAGTGCAATTTCCTCAGGTTGTGTCCGCGTATGACAGGCGAAATGAACATCCTCCCGCTCCCGCCAACCACCCCGGCGAATGCTCGCCCGCAGGTGGGTGAGTTGCTCAAACTGCTGACCCCGGTCGAAGGCTTGATCGGTGCCGGCCAGAGCGCCAAGGCCGAGGTGTTATCGCTCAAACAGGCGGATCAGACCTTTCAACTGCTGCTCAAGGTGACCCTCGACAGCGGTCGGCAAACCACCGTGCAAGCGACCAGCAACCTGCCGTTGGCGCAAGGCACCAGCCTGGCGATCACTCAGCCGTCGGCGGGCAATCTGGCGATTACCGTGCAGCAGGCGATTGCCAGCAGCGTCGCCACCCTCACCAGCATCGATACCGCGCAATTGCCGGTCGGCACATTGCTACAGGGCAAAGTGGTGACTTCGCAGGCGTTGCCGCAGCCACCGGGGCAAGCGACGGTTTTTCGTTCGATGGTCAGCCTGCTCAATACCGCGCTAAGCGGCAGCACGTTGACCGTCGACAGCCCACAGCCGCTGCGCATCGGCACCTTGCTTTCGGCACGGGTACAGGATTCCCAAACCCTTACATTCGTACCGCTGAGCAGTCGTCAGGAGCAATTGGCGGTGAGCCAGCAACTGGTCGGTCAGCAAAGCCGCCAAGGTTCGCTGGATGGATTGTTGAAGGTGCTGCAAAGCCTGCCGCCAGCCACCGATCAGACGTCGGCGGATGTGCGCGCCGCCGTCAACAAACTGCTCGCCGGCCTGCCGGATGTGCAGCAAATGAGCACGGCCAAAGGCGTTGCCTTGGCGCTGGCCAACAGCGGCGCGTTCCTCGAAGCGAAACTGCTGACCGGACAAACCCCGACGCTGGCTCCGGACATGAAAGCCGATCTGCTCAAGCTGATCGCGCAACTGACGCCTGGGTTGCCGAGCAGCACCAGTTTCAACGCTATCCTCGCCGCCAACACACTGGCGCAAGCACTGCCGAGCTTCGTGCGCAACGCCCTCGGCACCCTCGGCCAGGTCAGTGCCAAACCGGTGCCCGGCGGCTTTCCGCTGCCCGACCGCTTGCTGCAAAGCCTGGAAGGCGAAGGCGATCTGGAGCATCTGTTGCGCCTGGCGGCCGCTGCGGTTTCACGCCTGCAAAGCCATCAGTTGTCGAGCCTGGAACAGACTGGCGTCACCGATGACGGGCGCCTGCTCAGCACCTGGCAACTGGAAATCCCCATGCGCAACCTGCAGGACATCGTGCCGCTGCAGGTCAAGTTCCAGCGCGAAGAGGCGCCGGAAAAAGAGCCTCAATCCAACGAGCGCCGCGACGAACGCGAACCCAGGCAACAATTGTGGCGCGTCGATCTGGCGTTCGACATGGAACCGCTGGGGCCCATGCAGATTCAGGCGCAGTTGATCAGTGGCAGCCTGTCGAGTCAGCTCTGGGCCGAACGTCCTTACACCGCTGACCTGATCGAAAACAATCTGGCCGCGCTACGCCAGCGCCTGCTGGATCGCGGCTTGAATGTCGGCGATCTCGACTGCCACCACGGCACCCCGCCGCAAGGCAACCAAACCCGTCTCGAACACCGCTGGGTTGATGAAACTGCATGAACGACGCTACCGCTCCACGCCAGGCCATCGCCCTCAAATACGACGGCAACCACGCCCCGACCCTCACCGCCAAGGGTGACGAGGAACTGGCCGAAGAAATCCTGCGCATTGCCCGCGACTGCGAAGTGCCGATTTATGAAAACGCTGAACTGGTGCGCTTGCTGGCGCGCATGGAACTGGGCGACAGCATTCCCGAAGAGCTGTATCGCACCATTGCCGAGATCATCGCGTTTGCGTGGAACCTGAAGGGGAAATTCCCGGAGGGGCATGATCCGGATGCGCCGATGGTCGAGAAGGATGTCACCGAACGCGGGGATGATGATTAAGGCCTAAAAGCAAAAAATCGCAGCTTCGCCAGCGCCTACATTGGAATGAGTTTCCCTGTAGGCGCTGTCGAAGGCTGCGATCTCTTGATCTTGCTTGCCGCTCGAAACTCGAAACTTCTAGCTGCTCTTGTGCAACTTGCGCATCAACTCCGCCTCAGCCTGGGTCAAGCCACAGGACTGAGTCAGCTCATCGACGCTCGCGCCCATGCCCACCAGTTTCGCCGCCTGGGCGAACGATAGGCTGGAAGGGTCGCGCTGTTCCAACTGAACAATCTTGTCCGGCAAAGGACCGACGACCGCGCGCAACTCGTGCAGGGCTTCACCCATGCGCACGTTGCCGTTCTGGTAATCATCGACACGCTTGGCCAGCTCTTTGATGCGCTGATCACGCAGCGCATCGCCCTGAGCCTGTTGTGCCGCGATAACCTTTTGCGCCTTGATGTACGCCAGAAACATTGCCAGCGTGCCTGCCCAGAAAAGGAACAGGACAATGACCGCCACCTCGAGAATCAATCAGATGCTCTCCAGTTCCGACCATTCTTCTTCGCTCATCATCTTGTCCAGCTCGACCAGGATCAGCAACTCGTTGTTCTTGTTGCACACGCCCTGGATGAACTTGGCCGATTCTTCGTTACCGACGTTCGGTGCGGTTTCGATTTCCGACTGACGCAGGTAAACCACTTCGGCCACGCTGTCGACCATGATGCCAACCACTTGCTTGTCGGCTTCGATAATGACGATACGGGTGTTGTCGCTGATCTCGCCGGTGCTCAGGCCGAAGCGCTGGCGGGTGTCGATCACGGTGACCACGTTACCGCGCAGGTTGATGATGCCCAGCACGTAGCTGGGTGCACCCGGCACCGGAGCGATCTCGGTGTAACGCAGGACTTCCTGAACGCGCATCACGTTGATGCCGTAGGTTTCGTTGTCCAGTTTGAAGGTCACCCATTGCAGGATCGGATCTTCAGAACCTTTTGCATTCGTCGCCTGACTACTCATACCCTGACCCCTCGAAAAAACCGCACTGGGCGGTGTGTGTTCTGTGTGGTGGCATTCAACAATGCCATCGCCTACTTGTTATGTCGGCTGCTATGTCGGTTTATGTAGCGGCTTGTTGCCGCCCAATTGCTTTGCCCCGCCGCTGGCGATCAATTCGGCCAGTGCGGAAACGTCAAGCAATGCACACATGTGCTCAATCACCGTGCCGGCGAGCCATGGCCGCTGACCCCGGTGACTTCTCCATTTGATTTCATTCGGGTCCAGACGCAACGAGCGACTGACCTGATGCACCGCCAGGCCCCACTCGTAACCTTGTACCGAAATTACGTACTGCAAGCCCTGACGGAAATCATCGCGATAGCGATCCGGCATGACCCACCGCGCGGTATCGAGAACTTTCAGGTTTCCAGCCTGACTCGGCAGGATCCCGAGAAACCATTCTGGCTGACCGAACAGCGGCGTCAGCTCGTGACCGGCCAGCGAATAGATCGAACCGAGGCACACCAGCGGCACCGCCAGCGTCAATCCGGCAACGTCGAACAGCAAACATTCGAAAGCTTCCGATGCCCACGCTGGACGGCCGTCGCTTTCCACCGGTGGCGGTGTGTTGCTCGGCGGCAGATGCACTTCAACCAGTGGCGGGACCAGCGTCTGTTCGACGGGTGCAGGGACGACCGGTGCAGGCTCGATCACTGCCGGTTCTGGCGCGGTCTTGAGCAATTGGGTTTGCAGCAGCGGTGCCAACGTCGAAACCGAGGCGCGAACCGGTTCGGCCTCTTCGATCAACGCCACTGGCGCCTTGGCGACGGGTGCGACGGCAGGCACGGCCACAGGCGCAACAGCTTTTTGTGCATCACGCGCCTGCTCTTCCAGTACCGCCGCCTGAAATTCATCCAGCGCTTCAGCGCTTTCAATCACCTCAGGCTGCGCCGCCACCTGCGCCGGCAATTCGTCGGGAATTTCCTCCAACAAACTGTCCAGATAAGACTGCAAAGCCAACTGCGGCTTGGACGTCAACTTCAGCGGCCGATTCATGCTCAGGCCACCTGCGGAACAAGTTGTTGCGCCAGCAGATGCTTGAGCAACGCGCGGTAGGCCAGCACGCCACGGCTCTTGCCGTCGAATTGCGACGGCGTGACACCGGCACGGCTGGCATCGCGCAGACGCGTATCGACCGGGATGTAACCCTGCCAGATCTCGTCCGGAAATTTGTCGCGCAGCACGCGCAAGGTGCCCAGCGACGCCTGGGTGCGGCGGTCAAACAGGGTCGGCACGATGCTGAACGGCAGCGCCTGTTTGCGCGAGCGGTTGATCATTGCCAGGGTGTTGACCATGCGTTCCAGGCCTTTGACCGCCAGATGCTCGGTCTGCACCGGAATCACCAGTTGCTGGCTCGCCGCGAGGGCGTTGACCATCAGCACGCCGAGCAACGGTGGGCTGTCGATCACGGCGTAATCGAAATCCTGCCACAACTGCGCCAGACTCTTGGCGATCACCAGCCCCAGACCACTCTGCCCCGGCGACTGACGCTCAAGGGTCGCGAGTGCGGTGCTCGATGGCAGCAGGGAAATACGTTCGTCGCTGGTCGACAGCAGCAACTGCCCCGGCAGGCCTTGCGGCACGCTGCCCTTGTGCAGAAACAGGTCGTAGTTGCTGTGTTCCAGGCTGTCGGGGTCATAGCCGAAATAGCTGGTCATCGAGCCGTGCGGGTCGAGATCGACCACAACCACGCGCTTGCCCGCCTCGGCCAGCAACCCGGCTAAAGCGATGGAAGATGTGGTTTTACCAACACCACCCTTTTGATTGGCGACTGCCCAGACTCTCATTCGGTTCGTTCCTCCCGGCCGATATGCTCGACCGAGACATGGCTCAGCGTGTTAATGCGGGCGACGGAGAATTGACGGCACTCTCGCGTCCCGGCGTCTTGACCACGGTCGGTGCAGTTTGTGTGCCAGCACGCTTGAGTGCGGCATCCGGTTTGGCGTTGGCCGTTCCGGTGCCCGTAAGGCTGCGACGCACATCGAGATTCCGCGACACCACCAGCACCACACGACGGTTTTTCGCTCGGCCTTCGGCCGTGGCGTTGTTGGCTACCGGCTGGAATTGGCCGTAACCCACCGACGCCAGGCGACCGGGGTTCACGCCCTGCATCGCCAACATACGCACGATGCTCGCCGAGCGCGCCGAAGACAGCTCCCAGTTGGTTGGGTACTGCGCAGTGCGAATCGGCTGGTCGTCAGTAAAACCTTCGACGTGGATCGGGTTGTCGAACGGTTTGAGGATCGCCGCGACCTTGTCGATGATGTTGAAGGCGACGTCACTCGGCATGGCGTCGCCGCTGCCGAACAACAGGCTGGAATTGAGTTCGATCTCGACCCACAACTCGTTACCGCGCACGGTCATCTGGTTGGAGGCGATCAAGTCGCCGAACGCGGCGCTGATGTCATCGGCGATGCTTTTCAGCGGATCACTGGCACCGGCGATACCGGCGTCGACCTGATCGGCATCCTTGACCAACGGCTTGGCCGGGGTCACGGTCTTGGGTCGTTCGTCGCCAATCGGAATCGGCTTGAGCGAGCGGTCGGAGTCGGTGAAGACGCCGATCAGCGCTTCGGAAATGACCTTGTACTTGCCTTCATTGATCGACGAGATCGAGTACATCACCACGAAGAACGCGAACAGCAAGGTGATGAAGTCCGCGTAGGACACGAGCCAGCGCTCGTGGTTGACGTGTTCTTCCTGGTGGCGACGACGAGCCATGAGGTCAGTCCCTTAATCCATGAAGCCTTGCAGCTTCAACTCAATGGAGCGAGGGTTTTCACCTTCGGCGATCGACAGGATCCCTTCCAACAACATTTCGCGATAACGCGACTGCCGCAACGCGATTGACTTCAGTTTGGCCGCCACCGGCAACAGGATCAGGTTGGCGCTGGCCACACCATAAATGGTGGCGACAAAAGCCACGGCGATGCCGCTACCCAATTGCGTCGGATCGGCAAGGTTGCCCATGACATGAATCAGGCCCATTACCGCACCGATGATGCCGATGGTCGGCGCGTAGCCGCCCATGCTTTCAAAGACTTTGGCCGCTTCGACGTCGCGCGCTTCCTGGGTGTAGAAATCCACTTCAAGAATGCTGCGGATCGCTTCCGGCTCGGCACCGTCGACCAGCAGTTGCAGGCCTTTGCGCGAGTAGCTGTCGGGTTCGGCGTCGGCCACGCCTTCCAGCCCCAGCAAACCTTCCTTGCGCGCAGTGAGGCTCCAGTTGACCACCCGATCAATGCCGCCCGCCAGGTCGACTCGCGGCGGAAAGAAGATCCAGGCGAGGATCTGCATCGCGCGTTTGAACGCGCTCATCGGTGATTGCAGCAGCGCAGCACCGATGGTGCCGCCCAGTACGATCAGTGCCGCCGGGCCGTTGGCCAGCGCACCGAGGTGACCACCTTCAAGGTAGTTACCGCCGATGATGGCGACGAACGCCATGATGATCCCGATAAGGCTTAGAACATCCATCAGATACACGCCTCGACGATGTGCTTGCCGATATCGTCCAGACCGTACACCGCGTCAGCGAGATCGGCTTTGACGATGGCCATCGGCATGCCGTAGATCACGCAACTGGCTTCGTCTTGCGCCCACACCGAGCTACCGCCCTGCTTGAGCAGACGCGCGCCCTCACGGCCGTCGGCGCCCATGCCGGTCAGTACCACCGCCAGAACTTTGTCACCGTAGGATTTCGCGGCAGAACCGAAAGTAATGTCCACGCACGGCTTGTAATTCAGGCGCTCGTCGCCCGGGAGGATTTTCACCGCACCACGGCCGTCGATCATCATTTGCTTGCCACCCGGCGCCAGCAACGCGAGGCCCGGACGCAGGATGTCGCCATCCTCGGCTTCCTTGACGCTGATGCGGCAAAGCTTGTCGAGTCGCTCGGCGAACGCCTTGGTGAACGCCGCCGGCATGTGCTGGATCAAGACAATCGGTGCCGGGAAGTTGGCCGGCAATTGCGTCAAGACGCGTTGCAGGGCAACCGGGCCGCCAGTCGACGTACCGATGGCAACCAGTTTGTAGGCCTTGCGTTTCGGCGCGGGCGCTGATGCGCTGGCGGCCGAAGTGCGGGGGGGCGCCGGAGCAGGTGCCGGACGAGCCGCAGCGCTGCTGTGGCTGCTGAAGCTCGACGCCGCTGGCGTGGGTGTCGGCGCAGGCGCAGCCACCGGAGCCGGTGCGCTATAGCCACTGAAACGACGATTACTGCGCGAGATGCTGTGCACCTTCTCGCACAGCAGTTGCTTGACCTTCTCCGGATTGCGGGAGATGTCTTCGAAATTCTTCGGCAGGAAATCCACCGCGCCGGCATCCAGCGCATCCAGGGTGACCCGGGCGCCTTCGTGTGTCAGCGAGGAGAACATCAAGACCGGGGTCGGACAGCGCTGCATGATATGCCGCACAGCCGTGATGCCATCCATCATCGGCATCTCGTAGTCCATGGTGATCACGTCTGGCTTGAGGGCCAGGGCCTGATCGATCGCCTCTTTCCCGTTGGTTGCCGTGCCGACAACCTGGATGCTCGGATCCGCAGAAAGAATTTCCGAGACGCGGCGGCGGAAAAAACCCGAATCGTCCACCACCAGGACTTTGACTGCCATAAACACTCCATTAGGTGCAGCGGGACGTTATCGCCCCGCTGCCCCGGATTCAAATACGCCGTGCGGCGTAACGCTTGAGCATGCTTGGAACATCGAGAATCAGTGCAATGCGGCCGTCACCGGTGATGGTGGCGCCGGACATGCCCGGAGTGCCCTGCAGCATTTTGCCCAATGGCTTGATGACCACTTCTTCCTGGCCGACCAGTTGATCGACAACGAAGCCGATCCGCTGAGTGCCCACCGAAAGGATCACCACATGGCCTTCGCGCTGCTCTTCGTGAGCGGCGGAGCTGAC
>NZ_JBIUWN010000058.1:25833-37364 GCF_044743485.1 Pseudomonas sp. NPDC087614
GTATAACAATGGCAGCGCCTTGTCCCGCACGATCACCACTTCCTGGCCGTCCACGACGTTGGTCGTCGACAGGTCGAGGTGGAAGATTTCGTTGACGTTGACCAACGGGAACGCGAACGCCTGATTGCCGAGCATCACCATCAGGGTCGGCATGATCGCAAGCGTCAGCGGTACCTTGATGACAATCTTCGAGCCCTGGCCCTTGGTCGAGTAGATGTTGATCGAACCGTTGAGCTGGGAAATCTTGGTCTTCACCACGTCCATGCCGACACCGCGGCCGGACACATCGGAGATCTCGGTCTTGGTCGAGAAGCCCGGGGCGAAGATCAGGTTGTAGCACTCGCTATCGCTCAGGCGATCGGCCGCGTCCTTGTCCATCACACCGCGTTTTACCGCGATGGCACGCAGAACGTTCGGGTCCATGCCTTTGCCGTCATCGGAGATCGACAGAAGAATGTGATCGCCTTCCTGCTCGGCCGCCAGAACGACTTTGCCGCCCCGCGCCTTGCCTGAATCTTCACGTTCTTCCGGCGATTCGATACCGTGATCGACCGCGTTGCGCACCAAGTGGACCAGCGGGTCGGCCAGAGCCTCGACAAGGTTTTTGTCCAGGTCGGTTTCTTCGCCGACCAGTTCTAGGTTGATCTCTTTCTTGAGCTGACGCGCCAGGTCTCGAACCAGGCGTGGGAAGCGCCCGAAGACCTTCTTGATCGGCTGCATCCGGGTTTTCATTACCGCGGTCTGCAAGTCAGCCGTCACCACGTCCAGGTTCGACACGGCTTTGGACATGGCTTCGTCACCACTGTTCAGACCCAGGCGCACCAGACGGTTACGCACCAGCACCAGTTCGCCGACCATGTTCATGATTTCGTCGAGACGCGCGGTGTCGACCCGCACAGTCGTCTCGGCTTCGCTCGCCGGTTTTTCCGGTGGCGGTGCTGCTGGAGCGCGGGCAGGCGCCGGTGCGGCAGCGGCAGCCGGTTTTGGCGTTTCGGCTTTTGGTTCAGGCTTGGCCGCAGGTTTGGGCGCAGCAGCGGCCGGGGCCTTGGCGGCTGGCGTGGCAACAGTCGAAGCGGAACCCGTAGCAGCGGTGCCGACTTCAGAGAACTTGCCTTTGCCATGCAATTCGTCGAGCAGCGATTCGAACTCGTGATCGCTGATCAGATCGCTGCCGGCAGCGGCGGCCGCCGGTGCGGCTGGCGCAGCAGGTGCCGAGGCAATCGCCGACTCCAGCGCATCAACGGCGAAATTGCCTTTGCCGTGCAACTGATCGAGCAACGCTTCGAATTCGTCATCGGTGATGTCCGAACTGTCGCCCGCCGCCGGTGCTGCCGGAGCCGCCGCCGGTGCTACAGCGTCAGCCGCGAACTGGCCTTTACCGTGCAACTGATCGAGCAATGACTCGAACTCGGCATCGGTAATTTCATCGCTGGCGGCCGCATCGGCAGCTGGCGCAGGCGCAGCAGCCGCCGGGGCTTGGGCTTCAGCCTTGACGGCGTTCAGCGAGTCCAGCAGTTGTTCAAATTCGTTATCGGTGATGTCGCCCGAATCGCCTTCGACGACCAGTTCTTCGATCATCTCGGCCACGGGAGATGCCGGGGCTTCGTCCGCCGTTTGCGGCTCGGCCAGACGCGCCAGGGCGGCCAGCAGCTGCGGGGTGGCCGCCGTGATCGGTGCACGTTCGCGGACTTCGCTGAACATGCTGTTCACCGCGTCCAGTGCTTCGAGGACAACGTCCATCAGTTCTGCATCAACGCGCCGCTCACCCTTACGCAGGATGTCGAACACGTTTTCGGCGATGTGACAGCACTCCACCAGCTCGTTGAGCTGAAGGAAGCCGGCGCCCCCTTTTACAGTGTGGAAACCGCGAAAAATTGCATTGAGCAGATCTGCATCATCCGGACGGCTTTCCAGCTCGACCAGTTGTTCGGACAGTTGCTCAAGAATCTCGCCGGCCTCAACCAGGAAATCCTGAAGGATCTCTTCATCGGCGCCGAAGCTCATTAATGGGGTGCTCCTACAGGTCTAAAAACCCAAAAAACCTAAAATTCCAAAACTCTAGAACCCAAGGCTGGATAACAAATCGTCCACATCGTCCTGACCGGACACAACGTCTTCTCGTTTATCGGCATGAATCTGCGGACCTTCACCCTGCGAGAGATGTTTTTGTGGATCTTTTTCTGCAAGCATCGCCTCACGGTCATGTTCGATGCCCGCAAAGCGGTCAACCTGACTGGCCATGAGCACGAGTTTGAGCAAGTTGCTTTCGACTTCGGTGACCAGTTGCGTCACACGCTTGATCACCTGACCGGTGAGGTCCTGGTAATCCTGGGCGAGGAGGATGTCGTTCAGATTGCCCGACACCGCACGGTTGTCCGTGCTGCTGCGCGACAGAAAACCGTCGACCCGGCGCGCCAGTTCACGGAACTCTTCAGCCCCGACCTCGCGACGCATGAAGCGCCCCCAATCGGCACTCAAGGCCTGGGCTTCGTCAGCCAGACCATTGACCAGCGGCGTGGCGCTTTCCACCAGATCCATGGTGCGGTTGGCCGCGGCTTCTGTCAGCTTGACCACATAGCCCAGACGCTCGGTGGCGTCGGTGATTTGCGACACTTCCTCAGCCTGCGGCATGTGCGGATCGATCTGAAAGTTGACAATCGCACTGTGCAGTTCGCGCGTGAGCTTGCCCACTTCCTGATACAGGCCGCGGTCACGGGTCTGATTGAGCTCATGGATCAGTTGCACAGCGTCGCCGAACCTGCCTTTTTCAAGGCTTTCGACCAGTTCGACCGCGTGTTTTTTCAGGGTCGACTCGAAATCGCCCTGTGAAGATTCGTTATGCTCCATAGCTCCCCCGCGCGTTCATCAGCCGATGCGTTCGAAAATCTTCTCGATTTTTTCTTTCAACGCCTGGGCCGTGAAAGGTTTGACCACGTAGCCGTTAACACCGGCCTGAGCCGCTTCGATGATCTGTTCGCGCTTGGCTTCAGCGGTCACCATCAGCACGGGCAGGTGCTTGAGTTTTTCATCGGCACGCACGTGGCGCAGCAGGTCGATACCGGTCATGCCCGGCATGTTCCAGTCCGTTACCAGAAAGTCGATGTTTCCGCTGTTGAGTACCGGAATGGCGGTAATGCCATCGTCGGCCTCGACGGTGTTGGTGAACCCCAGATCACGCAGCAGGTTCTTGATGATCCGCCGCATCGTTGAGAAGTCATCAACGATGAGGATTTTCATGTTTTTGTCCAATTCGACCTCCAAGCAGTCTTAAACGCGCCCAGCACCTGGACGCGCCATTTCAATCATTCCGGCGTAGCACTCGAAGACTGTCTGGAACACAACGGAGCAAGACCGGTGCCGCTCATCACCGCACCGGCCTCGTTCGCAGTGTCCCCACACTGCCTTCAGCGCGCTCGCCACTCCCCCAAACGCCCCCGCAAACGGGCCGCGCACTGGCTGTGGAAGTGGCTGACCCGCGATTCTCTGACGCCAAGGACTTCACCGATCTCCTTGAGGTTCAGCTCTTCGTCGTAGTACAGCGCCAACACCAGTCGCTCACGCTCCGGCAAATTGGCAATCGCGTCCGCCAGCGCTGCCTGGAAGCGTTCATCTTCCAGATCGCGTGACGGCTCAAGATGAGCACTGGCGCCATCCTCGTGCAGCCCTTCGTGTTCGCCGTCCTGCAACAGATCGTCGAAACTGAACAAGCGACTGCCCAGGGTGTCATTCAAAATCCCGTAGTAATCGTCGAGACTCAATTGGAGTTCGGCCGCAACCTCGTGATCTTTAGCATCACGGCCGGTTTTAGCTTCAATTGCGCGAATTGCGTCGCTGACCATACGGGTGTTGCGGTGAACCGAGCGTGGCGCCCAGTCCCCTTTGCGCACTTCGTCGAGCATCGCGCCGCGGATTCGAATGCCCGCGTACGTTTCGAAACTGGCACCTTTGCTGGCGTCGTATTTGGTCGAGACTTCAAGCAGACCGATCATGCCGGCCTGGATCAGATCCTCGACCTGCACGCTGGCCGGCAGGCGTGCCAGCAAGTGGTAAGCAATGCGCTTGACCAGTGGCGCGTAACGCTCGATCAGTTCGTACTGCGCGTCACGCGCCGACTTCTTGTAGTAATTCATACCGCTGGCTGTCATAGCACGGGCCCTGCCGTTTGCTGCACGAGGCGCTCGACGAAAAACTCAAGGTGGCCACGCGGGTTGGCCGGCAGTGGCCAGGTGTCGACCTTCTGCGCGATGGCCTTGAACGCCAGTGCGCACTTGGAACGCGGAAAGGCTTCATAGACTGCACGCTGCTTCTGCACGGCCTTGCGCACGCTTTCGTCGTAGGGCACGGCGCCGACGTATTGTAGGGCCACATCAAGGAAGCGATCCGTGACTTTGGTCAACTTGGCGAACAGGTTACGGCCCTCCTGCGGGCTCTGGGCCATGTTGGCCAGGACGCGGAAGCGGTTCATGCCGTAATCACGGTTCAACAGTTTGATCAATGCGTAGGCGTCGGTGATCGAAGTCGGCTCGTCGCAAACCACCAGCAACACTTCCTGCGCCGCACGCACGAAACTGACTACCGAGTCACCAATGCCCGCAGCGGTGTCGATCACCAGCACGTCGAGATTGTCGCCGATGTCGCTGAAGGCCTGAATCAGGCCGGCATGTTGCGCCGGGCTCAGGTGAACCATGCTCTGGGTGCCGGACGCCGCCGGCACGATGCGAATTCCGCCCGGGCCTTGCAACAGCACGTCGCGCAGTTCGCAGCGGCCTTCGATGACATCGGCCAGCGTGCGTTTGGGGGTCAGCCCCAGCAGAACGTCGACGTTCGCCAGCCCCAGATCGGCGTCCAGCAGCATGACCCGACGGCCAAGCTCTGCCAGCGCCAGCGACAAGTTCACTGACACGTTAGTTTTCCCGACGCCACCTTTGCCGCCGGTCACCGCGATCACCTGTACGGGATGCATGCTGCCCATGTTATTTCTTTACCTTGTCTTGCATAGACGGAGGCCACATTACTGGCTGCGCGTTCACAACCTGAACAATGCATGGCAGACCATCGATGTAGGTACAAAAACTGTTCATGAATACCTCAGCCTACCTGCTTGGTCGGGCTGTGATAGATATCAGCGAACATGTCAGCCATGGCTTCTTCGCTGGGTTCTTCCTGCATTTGCACGCTGACGGCGCGGCTGACCAGTTGATGACGGCGCGGCAGATGCAGATCATCCGGAATCCGTGGGCCATCGGTCAGGTACGCGACCGGCAATTCATGACTGATCGCCAGGCTCAACACTTCGCCAAGGCTGGCCGTTTCATCCAGTTTAGTCAGGATGCACCCGGCAAGCCCGCAACGCTTGTAACTATGATAAGCGGCGGTTAGAACCTGTTTCTGGCTGGTGGTTGCCAAGACCAGATAATTTTTTGAACGGATGCCTCGCCCGGCCAGACTTTCGAGCTGCATGCGCAGTGCCGGATCGCTGGCTTGCAGGCCCGCGGTATCGATCAGCACCACGCGCTTGCGCAGCAATGGATCCAGCGCCTGCACCAGCGATTGGCCCGGGTCGACGTGCGTCACCGGCACATTGAGGATACGGCCCAGGGTCTTCAATTGTTCCTGAGCGCCGATACGGAAACTGTCCATGCTCACCAGCGCAACGTTCTGCGCGCCGTACTTAAGCACATAACGGGCAGCGAGTTTAGCCAGCGTGGTGGTCTTGCCCATACCTGCCGGACCGACCATGGCGATCACCCCGCCTTCTTCCAGCGGCTCGACTTCCGGTACGGCGATCATCCGCGCCAGGTGCGCCAGCAACATGCGCCAGGCCTGACGAGGTTCTTCGATATCGGTGATCATCGCCAGCAGATCGCGCGACAACGGACCGGAGAGACCGATACGTTGCAGACGACGATACAGGTTGGCTTGCGCCGGACGCTTGCCTTGCAACTGATTCCAGGCCAGCGTGCCAAGCTGCACTTCCATCAGTTCGCGCAGGCTGTTCAATTCAAAACGCATCGAATCCAGTGCACGCGGATCGACACCGCCAGACGACTGAGCAGGAGCAGGTGCCGGACGCGCTGGTGCGGCGTAAGTCGGCTCGCTCAGCGGTTCAGCAGCGGTCAGCGGCAGGCCAGCGGTCAACGGCAGGCCGGCGAAGATCTGGCGATTGCTATTGCCATCGGCTTCGCCACGCAGGCTCAACTCGGCCTGAGCGGTGACGATGCGCGACTGGGTCTTGCGCAGCTCATCTTCGAGTTCAATGTTCGGAACCCGCGGCGCCAGCGCCGACAATTTGTAATCCAGCGCCGCCGTCAGCTCGACACCGCCGGCAATGCGGCGGTTGCCAATGATGGCGGCATCAGCGCCCAGCTCATCACGAACCAGCTTCATGGCCTGACGCATATCGGCGGCGAAAAAACGCTTAACTTGCATAAACCACTACCTCAGCCGTTGGGCCCTACTGTCGCAACGATCGTCACTTGCTTGTTGTCCGGAATTTCCTGGTAGGCCAGCACATGCAGCCCTGGGACGGCGAGGCGACCAAAACGCGAGAGCATCGCGCGGATCGGACCTGCTACCAACAGAATCACCGGTTGACCTTGCATTTCCTGACGCTGCGCCGCTTCGATGAGCGAACGCTGCAGCTTCTCGGCCATGCTTGGTTCCAGCAGAACGCCCTCTTCCGAGCCTTGTCCTGCCTTCTGCAGACTATTGAGCAATATTTGTTCCAACCTTGGTTCCAAGGTGATCACAGGCAGCTCGGACTCAGTGCCTACAATGCTTTGGACGATGGCGCGCGATACGCCGACCCGCACAGCAGCCACCAACGCGGCGGTATCTTGACTCTTCGCGGCGTTGTTGGCGATAGCTTCGGCAATGCTGCGGATGTCGCGCACCGGCACGTGTTCGGCCAACAGCGCCTGCAATACTTTGAGCAGTTGCGACAACGAAAGCACACCCGGCACCAGCTCTTCAGCCAGTTTCGGCGAACTTTTGGCCAGCAACTGCATGAGTTGCTGCACTTCTTCGTGGCCGATCAACTCGCTGGAATGCTTGTACAGAATCTGGTTCAGGTGAGTGGCGACCACGGTGCTCGCATCGACCACCGTGTAACCCAGCGATTGCGCCTGCGCCCGCTGGCTGATTTCGATCCACACCGCTTCCAGTCCGAAAGCCGGATCTTTGGCGTTGATACCGTTGAGCGCGCCGTAGACCTGCCCCGGATTGATCGCCAACTCGCGATCCGGGTAGATCTCCGCCTCGGCGAGGATCACACCCATCAGGGTCAGGCGATAGGCGCTCGGCGCCAGATCGAGGTTGTCGCGGATATGCACGGTCGGCATCAGGAAGCCCAGATCCTGCGAGAGCTTTTTGCGCACGCCCTTGATTCGCGCCAGCAATTGTCCACCCTGATTGCGATCCACCAGCGGGATCAGGCGATAGCCCACTTCCAGGCCGATCATGTCGATCGGGGTCACGTCGTCCCAACCCAGCTCTTTGGTTTCCATGGCGCGGGCCGGCGATGGCAGCAACTCCTGCTGACGCTTGACCTCTTGCAGCGCTTGAACCTTGGCGACACTTTGTTTTTTCCAGAACAGATAGGCGCCACCGGCGGCCAGCGCGGCCATGCTCAGGAACGAGAAGTGCGGCATGCCCGGCACCAGGCCCATGACCGCCATCAGCCCCGCTGCAACCGCCAGCGCTTTGGGCGAGGCGAACATCTGACGGCTGATCTGTTTGCCCATGTCTTCCGAACCGGAAGCACGCGTCACCATGATCGCTGCCGCTGTCGATAACAACAGTGATGGCAATTGCGCCACCAAACCGTCACCGATGGTCAGCAAGGCGTAAACCTTGCCCGCTTCGGCGAAACTCATGTGGTGCTGGAAGATACCGACGGCCACGCCGCCAATGAGGTTGATGAACAGAATCAGCAGACCGGCGATGGCGTCACCGCGCACGAACTTGCTCGCACCGTCCATCGAACCGTAGAACTCGGCCTCTTGGGCGACTTCCGAACGGCGAGCCTTGGCCTGGTTCTGATCGATCAGACCGGCGTTGAGGTCGGCGTCAATCGCCATTTGCTTGCCAGGCATCGCATCGAGGGTGAAGCGCGCGCTCACCTCGGAAATCCGCCCGGCGCCTTTGGTCACCACGACGAAGTTGATGATCATCAGGATCGCGAAGACCACGATACCCACCACGTAGTTACCGCCGATCACCACCTCACCGAAGGCCTGGATCACCTTACCGGCAGCCGCGTGACCATCCTGACCGTTGAGCATCACCACCCGCGTCGACGCCACGTTGAGCGCCAGCCGCAGCAGGGTCGCGACCAGCAGAATCGTCGGGAACACCGCGAAATCCAGCGGCCGCAGGGCGTAAACGCAAACCAGCAGGACGACGATTGACAGGGCTATGTTGAAGGTGAAAAACACGTCCAGCAGGAACGGCGGCACCGGCAACATCATCATGGCCAGCATGACCAGCAGCAACAGCGGCACGCCCAGATTGCCTCGACTGAGATCGGCAACGTTCGAGCGAGCACTGTTGAGTAACTGAGAGCGATCCACCGGTTTTCCTCGTTCCTTTAAAGCAAACTTTTGACGCCCAGAGCGGGCTCACGGCGGGTACTGCAAGAAGCTTTCCAACTTTTGCCAAAGATTGAAACAGAGAGGATTAACCGAGGATTTTCCGTTGGCCGGGATGGCCCTTTCGCGAGCAAGCCGGCACCACCGTTGTTTTGCGTGGCGTCAGTTTTATCCAGGCAGGCCGGTCCAGCAGCCAGATGGAAGCTGATAGAGACGAAGATCCAAAAGTGGGAGCGGGCTTGCTCGCGAAGGCGGCCTTACAGCCAACCCATGTTTTCATGGCATATAAAAACCGCCGCACCGCGCAATCAGGACGGCATTTTTTAACGCAGGTTACTTCGCGGTCAGGATCTGATCGGGCGCAATATCACCGAAGCCGAGCCGATTGCGGTCAACGTAGAGAGTCCCCAGAAAAAGCTCCTCACCTTCGACTTCAACCAAGTCCTCACCCATGTACATCAACACGACCTTGGTCACTGGCGCAATAACTCCCGGGACCGTCACTTCACCTTGCAGCAGATTCAGCGCCCAATGAAACTGGATGACCGGCAAATCACCGATTTCGATCTGCCGAGTGTCATCCAGCGATCTGAAGTCCCTGCGTGCAGTCACGCGTAGCTTTTGCCCGACCTGCACAAACTCCGGCTTGCCATAACGCACCTGCCGGTAAGGACCGGTCGCCCATTGATCGTTGTAATACCCGGGCGAGGCGAAAAGTTCGAACAACGCCTGATTGCCGCCGATGTTTCCTGCCTCACTAAACAGGTAGTTGTAGGAGTAGTGGTGAGCAAGGCCATCCAGCTCAGGCCTGATCGCGTTGATAGGGTTGTCGAGGTAGTTCGGAATATAAGCATTGGCCATCTGTTTGAAATGGGTGAAATCCAGATCCATCTCGAAAGTGACGGTGTAACCGATGGTCCGCTCCTTTGTGTTCTGTTCCAGTCGTCCTGAAACATACTCCAGCCCCATGCCCTCAAGTTTTCGGTAAATACGCTCTGCCATGATCGTGCGCTCCTGGTTACGGAAAATGTCCGCTCCCCTATTTCGCTGCTATAGACAGCCGCCCGTCTACTGTCAGAGTTGACAGGTAGAAGCTCTTTCCAGACCAACGGTTTCTCGCAAATCGATCCGAAAGCCAAAGCAACTTGAACGCTACCGCCCATCGAAAAAGCGCGCTTACCTGTCAGATCTGACAGTGGCGAAAACTCGCGCTTCGTGCATCAAATGAGGCCTTCCAAGGCACTCATCCAAACGCAGGAGACACCTCATGAACTCCATATCTGCAGTCACCGATCCAGCGGCGCCGAAGGTGCTTGAAGCACATGGCTCGGCGGGCGATAAGCTCGACTTCAATGATGTCTATTACGCCCAATACGTTACCGTACAAGTTCCGCACTACACCGGCATGGCTCGCAACCATACGATTCGCGTAACCTGGGAAAACCCTCGACATACCTACCACTCAGAAGTCATCACAGTGGGGACACCAGGCGTCATCAACGTCCCCCATTGCGCGCATGGAAGTGATCGATAGCATTGGCCATTCAGTGAAGATCTATTACACGGTCCGCACCGCGCCGAGCATGCCTGTAATCCCATCTGGATACCTGCTGCTTTACATTCTTCCCCAACGCTTCGACTTACTCGCGCCGACGCTGTCGAGCGACGAGAAAACCATACGGGTCAACTATGCAGGCTTGGCTACAGGCTTTACGGCTCGCATCCGCGCTATTGCCAAAACTCTTTGGGAAAGTGATACGCGGCCTCTTCAGACCGGAGTCACGCCCGTTTTTACACTTCCTTTGGACTGGCGAACAGCCAATCGCGGTGCCGATGCCCTGATCAATTACACCGTATACAAATCGGGAAGTGGTGAGCGGTTGATGTTTTCGAAGGTGTTGAGAACGCAAATAGGCGAAGTCGCCCCTGCTATCCATGAGAACTTCGATGGCAAGCCCACTCAACTTATAACGGTTGGCCAGCGCATCGTGCTCTCGAGCATGACCATTACGTTTCTTTCAGGTAACGGACAAATGGGAATTTCTGACTCTCTACAATACCCGCCAATCCCCGGAAAACGTAGCGGGCAACTACTGCATCTTTGCTATCAAGTGTCGACAACCCAACAGCGTTGCAGAATTGATCTCAAATCAGCCTATTCAAAAGTCAGTTTTTGGCAAACCTGGACAAACGTAGCAACCAACACCGCTTTTTTTTACAACACCGCGGGTCAACTGCTGGGAGAAAGAACATTTACTCAATCGCGTGCTGACGCCCATCTCGTCGAATTCACTTCAAACGGAATAAGCAGAATTGAAATACTGTGCAATACACCCGACTGGATCGCACTGGATTACTTTTCATTCATCCCCTGATCTGCACAATGACGGGCTTTCATGCAGGCAGCCCCGCATCAGGAATCGCGCCGCAGATCCGGCGGGATCGGCAGCCACCCCCTCCCCACGGGCGCAATGAGGGAGGGGTTTACTCCTCGATTTTCGCGGAGAAAGATCAAAAGATCGCAACCTTCGGCAGTTCCGCTGATCACTCTAGGAACTGCCGAAGGCTACGATTTTTTGCTTTTATCCCCCCAAGCCAACGCCCCCCATCGCCCCTGTCAGATCTGACAGGTGTGCAAGTCAGAATCGAGCCTTGTCCTTCCTCCTCCCTTCAAGTCCTACCATACAAGCGAGCTTGCTCGCGAAGGGGCCGGTGAAGTCAGCGCACATCGCCCTTTAAACTCCGATGTTTAAAAGAAACCTTCAGACACGCCTTTGAGGCTACAAATCCTTGCGCCATTGCCTACAGCCACGCCAGAATCCGCCGGCTCGTGCGCCTTGGGGGCGGGTGTGGTGGTCAACTAATTCCGGACACCTCGATAGGTGGTTTCGATGCCATCGCCCGCTCGTAAACGGTCGGCGGCAGATACCCCAGTTTTGAGTG
>NZ_JBIUWN010000059.1:0-36031 GCF_044743485.1 Pseudomonas sp. NPDC087614
AGGAGGAGGGTGAAATCTCCCACGGTCTGTACTGCGCTAACAGTCAGAATCGAGCCTTGTCCCTCCTCCTCCCTTCAAGTCCTACCATACAAGCGAGCCTGCTCGCGAAGAGGGTGTGTCAGCCACCATTAATGTTGGCTGACCAGCGCTTTCGCGAGCAGGCTCGCTCCCACAGGGTTTTGTGTTGGCTCAGCTTTCCGGGGTTTGCTCGGCCAGTGCCACGGCACGGAACATCGCACGGCGCTTGTTCAGGGTTTCTTCCCATTCCAGCGCTGGCACCGAGTCAGCAACAATCCCGCCACCGGCCTGTACGTGCAGTTCGCCGTTCTTGATCACCGCGGTACGGATCGCAATCGCGGTGTCCATGTTGCCGTTCCAGGCGAAGTAACCCACCGCACCGCCATACACACCACGCTTGACCGGTTCGAGTTCGTCGATGATTTCCATCGCACGAATCTTCGGTGCCCCGGACAAGGTGCCCGCCGGCAGAATCGCCCGCAGCGCGTCCATCGCCGTCAGCCCGGTTTTCAACTGGCCGGTGACGTTGGAAACAATGTGCATCACGTTGGAATAACGCTCGATGACCATCTTCTCGGTGAGTTTCACCGAACCGATTTCCGAGACACGTCCGGTGTCGTTACGCCCCAGATCGATCAGCATCAAGTGCTCGGCGATCTCTTTATCGTCGGACAGCAGGTCTTCTTCCAGCGCCAGATCGGCTTCTTCTGTCGCGCCACGCGGGCGAGTACCGGCAATCGGACGCACCGTGATCAGGTTATCCTCGACCCGCACCAGCACTTCCGGCGAACTGCCGACGACGTGGAAGTCGCCGAAGTTGAAGAAGTACATGTACGGCGTCGGGTTGAAGCAGCGCAAGGCGCGATACAGATCGATCGGTGCGGCCTTGAAGTCGATCGACATGCGCTGCGACGGCACGACCTGCATGCAGTCACCGGCCAGGATGTATTGCTTGATGGTGTCGACGGCTTTTTCGTAATCGTCTTGAGTAAAACTGGAGCGGAACACCGGGTCAGCGGACTGCTGCTTGCTGAAGTCCAGACCACGACGCGGGGTGATCGGCTGGCGCAGCTTCTCCAGCAGTCCCTGCAATTGCGCCTGACCTTGCTCGTAGGCATCCGCCTGCGCAGGGTCGGCCAATACGATGGCGTGCATCTTGCCGGCGAGGTTGTCGAACACCACGACCGCATCGGACACCATCAACAGAATGTCCGGTACGCCCAGCGGATCAGGGTTGGGGCACTTGCCCAGGCGTTTCTCGACATAACGCACGCAGTCGTAACCGAAATAACCGACCAGACCGCCGTTGAATCGCGGCAGGCCAGCAATGGTCGGCACGTTGTAGCGGGCCTTGAAGGTTTCGACGAAGGCCAGCGGATCTTCAACGTCGTGGCTTTCAGTCTCGACGCCATCAACGGTGATGCTGACGTGATGATCGTAAACCCGCAGCACGGTGCGGCACGGCAGACCGATGATCGAGTAACGGCCCCATTTCTCGCCGCCCTGCACGGATTCGAGCAGGTAGGAGTTGGGTTGGTCAGCCAGTTTCAGGTAGATCGACAGCGGCGTGTCGAAGTCGGCCAGGGTTTCGCAGGCCAACGGAATGCGGTTGTAGCCATCAGCGGCCAAGCGCAGGAATTCTTCGCGAATCATAAGATGCCTCGTGGTGTGAGGTGCTGTCAGTCAGGTGTGCAAACGCGCCGGCAGGCCGGCCAGAAACAAGTCAGGCGCGCCAACGCCAGCGGGCCAGGGCCTTGATGACTTTCATCCAGAGTTTGCGGGTGACCACCACGATGGCGTTTCCAGAAGGGGATTGAGAAGCGTCGGGCAACGTTATCTCAGCGGCCGGATCCAGGCAACCGGGAATTAGCTTGCGCAGGTCGTCGATCACCAGTGCCGGGTATTCCTCGGCAATCGGTCGGCCATGATTGTAGCCGTAACTCAGTGCCACACATTTGACCCCCGCCGCTTTCGCGGCCAGCACGTCACTGCGCGAGTCGCCGACAAACAGCGATTGCGAGGCCGGGATGTTGGCCATTTTCATCACGAAGAACAGCGCGGCCGGGTCGGGTTTCTTCTGCGGCAAGGTATCGCCGCCGATGATCCATTTGAAATAGCGGCCGATTTTCATCTGGTCCAACAGCGGCGCGACGAAACGCTCCGGCTTGTTGGTGATCAGCGCCATGGCCACGCCTTGCTTTTGCAGCCATTTGAGCGTGTCGCGCACGCCGGGATAGACCACGGTCAGCTCGTGGCTGGCGCCGTAGGCCTGCATGAAAATTTCCAGCGCTTGCTCGGCTTCGACGTCATCCACAGAGGCATGATCGATACCGCCGGCCAGCGCACGACGCACCAATACCGGCGCGCCATTGCCAACCCACTCGCGCACCGACTCGATGCCCGCCGGCTGGCGGCCGAGGGTGAGCAGCATGTTGTCCACCGCCGCTGCCAGGTCGGGAACCGAGTCGATCAGCGTGCCATCCAGATCGAACATCACCAACCGTGGCAGTTTGCCCGGGAACAGCTGCTCAAAACCGCTCATGGGCGCGCCAGCGCCAGTTCGGAACGCATCTTGTCGATGACTTCCTGATAGTTCGGTGCATTGAAGATCGCCGAGCCGGCCACAAAGGTGTCGGCGCCAGCGGCAGCGATTTCACGGATGTTGTTGACGTTGACGCCGCCGTCGATTTCCAGACGGATGTCACGCCCCGACGCATCGATGATCGCCCGTGCTTCGCGCAGTTTGTCGAGGGTGCCGGGAATGAACTTCTGCCCGCCAAAGCCTGGGTTGACGCTCATCAGCAGAACCATGTCGACCTTGTCGATCACGTACTTGAGCACGTCCAGCGGAGTCGCCGGGTTGAACACCAGACCGGACTTGCAGCCCCCCTCGCGGATCAGTTGCAGCGAGCGATCGACGTGCAACGTGGCTTCCGGGTGAAAGGTGATGTAGGTGGCGCCGGCTTCGATGAAGTCGCCAACGATGCGATCCACCGGGCTGACCATCAGGTGCGCGTCAATCGGCGCAGTGACGCCGTACTTGCGCAATGCCGCGCAAACCATCGGGCCGATGGTCAGGTTGGGCACATAGTGGTTGTCCATGACATCGAAGTGAACGAAGTCGGCACCCGCGGCGAGGACGTTGTCCACTTCTTCGCCGAGGCGGGCGAAGTCGGCGGAAAGAATCGACGGAGCAATTACGAAGGGCTGCATGACGCACCTTTACTGAGCTAAATCACGATGGCGCGCATTGTATACCTCAAGTTTGCGCGCGCGCACCGTGACGGCGATGATCAGTAGGCGGCGCGGTAGATCTTCTCGATATCAATAGCGCTGAGTTTACGGGGGTTGTTGCGCATCAGACGTTCAATGCCTGCGGCCTCCACGGCCATGGCCGGGATCGCGTCTTGCGGCACACCGAAACTGCGCAACCCGGCGGGAATCTCCACCGCTGCACACAAGTCGGTCATGGCCTGCACGGCTTTATCCGCTGCCTCAATGGCACTCAGATGAGCGGTCTTCACCCCCATGGCTTCGGCAATATCCTGCATCCGCTCGACGCAGGCCATCTTGTTCCAGGTCATGACATAGGGCAGCAGTAGCGCATTGCTGACACCATGGGCAATGTTGAAACACCCGCCCAGCGGATAGGCCAGCGCATGCACCGCACCGACCCCGGCGTTACCGAAGGCCATCCCGGCCATCAGGCTGGCGGTGGCCATGTCTTCCCGCGCTTGCAGGTTGGCGCCGTTGGCGTAGGCCTTGGGCAGGGCCTTGGCGATCAGTTTGATCGCGCCGATGGCCAGGGAATCGGTGATCGGCGAGGCGTTGACCGACAGATAGGATTCGATGGCATGCACCAACGCATCGACGCCACTGGCGGCGGTGACACTGCGTGGGCACGTCAGGGTCATCTGCGGACTGACCAGCGCGACGTCCGGTAATAGATAGTCGCTGACGATGCCTTTCTTCAGTTGCGCAACCTTGTCCGAAAGAATGGCGACGTTGGTCACTTCCGAGCCGGTGCCGGCGGTGGTCGGGATGGCGATCAGTGGCGGGCCTTTGCGTGGCACCTGTTCGACGCCGAACAGATCCTCCAGCGCGCCGTGATAACCGGCATACGCGGCAACGCTTTTGGCGATGTCGATGGCACTGCCGCCACCCAGACCAATCAAGCCGTCATGCCCGCCCTCGCGGTACGCGCGCATGCAGTCTTCGACAATGGCGATTTCCGGGTCCGGCAGTACGCGGTCGAAAATCTCGTACTCGCGCCCGCCCAGTTGCACCAGCGCCAGCTCAACGGTGCCGGATTTGACCAGCGCGGCGTCGGTGACGATCAGCGGGTTGTCGATGTCGAGGCGGGTGAGTTCCGCCGCCAGTTGCTCGATGGCGCCGGCGCCGGTGATCAGTTTGTGAGCGATTTTGAACTGGGAAAGACTCATGGTGCGCAGCCTCTTATAGATAGGGGAGCTGGGCACAAGATTAGCTGGGGATTCGGGGTTGTCTGCTATTCAGGTCATGAATAACCCAAGACTTCGCACACAACACAAATCCCTTGTGGGAGGGGGCTTGCTCCCTCCCACCGTTTTCACCGAGTACGGCTTTAGACCTGGGCGGTGCGCAGTTTTTCACTACGGCCACGCAACCATTCCAGGGTCAGCAGCAGGATCACCGAGAAGGCGATCAGCAAGGTCGCGGCAGCCGCAATCGTCGGACTGAGGTTTTCGCGAATCCCGCTGAACATCTGCCGAGGCAACGTAACCTGCTCAGGCCCGGCCAGAAACAACGTCACCACCACCTCATCAAACGACGTCGCAAAGGCAAACAACGCCCCGGAAATGACCCCTGGCGCAATCAGCGGCAAAGTCACGCGACGGAACGCGGTCAGCGGCGAAGCACCAAGACTGGCCGCCGCCCGCACCAGATTATGGTTAAACCCCTGCAACGTCGCCGACACCGTAATGATCACAAACGGCACACCGAGTACCGCATGCACGACGATCAGCGAGAAGAAGCTGTTGCCCAGGCCCAGTGGCGCAAAGAACAGATAACTGGCCACACCAATGATCACCACCGGCACGACCATCGGCGAAATCACCAGCGCCATCACCAGCGGTTTGCCGGGAAAGTCGCCACGGGTCAGGCCGATCGCTGCCAGCGTACCGAAGACCATGGCCAGCGCGGTTGCGGCCGGGGCCACGATGATGCTGTTACGAAGCGCCCGCATCCACTCCGCCGAGGCGAAGAAGTCCTGATACCAGTGCAGCGAAAAGCCTTGTAGCGGGTACACCAGGAAACTGCCCGAGTTGAACGACAGCGGCACGATCACCAGCACCGGCAGGATCAGGAACAGCAAAATCAAGCCGCACAGGATCCGCAAACTGTAGAACCACACCCGTTCGATGGGCGACATGTAAGGACTCAGCATCTCAAATTCCCCTTAGCTCAGGCGCAGGCGACTGGCGCCCACCAGCCAGCTGTAAATCAGATAAAGCACCACGGTTGCCAGCAGCAGCAAGCCGCCCAGCGCGGTGGCCATGCCCCAGTTGATGCTGGTGTTGGTGTAGAACGCGACGAAGTAGCTGACCATCTGATCGTTCGGGCTGCCGAGCAGCGCCGGGGTGATGTAGTAGCCGATGGCGAGGATGAACACCAACAGGCAACCGGCGCCGACACCCGCGTAGGTCTGCGGGAAGTACACCCGCCAGAAACTGGCGAACGGATGGCAGCCCAGCGAAATCGCGGCACGCATGTAGGTTGGCGAGATGCCTTTCATCACGCTGTAGATCGGCAGAATCATGAACGGCAGCAGGATGTGTACCATCGAGATGTAAACGCCGGTGCGGTTGAACACCAACTCCAGCGGTTTATCGATGATGCCCATCGCCATCAGGGCGCCGTTGATCAGACCGCCCGATTGCAGCAACACGATCCAGGCGGCCACGCGCACCAGAATCGAGGTCCAGAACGGCAACAGCACCAGAATCATCAGCAGGTTGCTCTGGCGTGATGGCAAGTTCGCCAGCAGATAAGCCAGTGGATAAGCGAGCAGCAGGCAGATTACGGTGATGACCAGGCCCATCCAGAACGTACGGGCGAAGATATCGAGGTAGATCGCCTGATCGGGGGTGGCCGGGGCGATCTCGCCGAGGTCGTCGATGCGATGGTCGACTGCCGCCAGCAGGTAATACGGGGTGATGCTGCTGGTGTTGCGCTTGACCGCTTGCCAGTAGGCCGGATCGCCCCAGCGCTCATCGAGTGCTTCCAGGGCGGCTTTATAAGAGGCCGGCTCGCTGGCAAATGGCAGCGCCCGGGCCGTTTTGGTCAGCAGGCTGCGATAGCCGGCCAACTCCATGTTCAAGCGCTTGGACAAATCGCCCAGCGTCGAGTTTTTCCGGGCTTCGGCGAGGTCATCGCTGGCAGCCTTGTAGACCGGTTCGGCGGGTAGACCGCGACCGTCCCAACTGACGATGGCCGCCACGGTGCGCGGCATGCCGCCGACCACTTCCGGGTTGCCGACGCTTTTGTAGAGCAGCGCCACGATCGGCACGAGAAACACCAGCAACAGAAACAGCACCAGCGGCGCAATCAACGCCTGGGCCTTCCAGCGGTTGACCCGCTCGGCGTGCTTGAGCTTCTGCTTCAAGGTGGGGCTGGCGCCCTCGTTCAGGGGAACGGCGATGGCCATGACGTACTCCGCAAATCTTTGATCGTTACAGAGGTGGCGAACCACCTCGATCGATTGATGCACACAGATCCAAATGTGGGGGCGACGGTGCGACGATTCGACTTGCTCGCGAAGGCGGCGTGTCAGTCGACATCAATGTTGAATGTACTGGCGCTTTCGCGAGCAAGCCCGCTCCCACAGGAGGGCGAGCCCTCGGGTTACTTCGCCGCCCAGGCGTTGAAACGCTGTTCCAGTTGCTCGCCGTTGTCAGCCCAGAAGCTGACGTCGATCTGCACCTGGTTGGCGATGTTTTCCGGGGTGGTCGGCATGTCTTTCAGAACATCCTTGGACAGCAGCGGTACGGCTTGGGTGTTGGCCGGGCCGTAGGCGATGTTTTCCGAGTACGTCTTCTGCTGCTGCGGCTGCACCGAGTAGGCGATGAACTTCTTCGCCGCTTCGGCACGCTTGGCGTCCAGACCTTTCGGGATGGCCCAGGCGTCGAAGTCGTAGATGCCGCCGTTCCAGACCACTTGGAGGTTGGACTCTTTCTGCACGGCAGCGATGCGACCGTTGTAGGCCGAGCTCATGACCACGTCGCCGGAAGCAAGGTATTGCGGCGGTTGAGCGCCGGCTTCCCACCACTGAATGCTAGGTTTGAGCTCATCGAGTTTCTTGAACGCGCGGTCCTGACCGTCCTTGCCGGCCAGCACTTTGTAGACGTCCTTCGGCGCAACGCCATCGGCCATCAAGGCGAATTCGAGGGTGTACTTGGCGCCTTTACGCAGGCCACGCTTGCCCGGGAATTTCTTGGTGTCCCAGAAATCAGCCCAACTGGTTGGTGCGGTTTTCAGCTTGTCGGCGTTGTACGCCAGTACGGTCGACCAAACGAAGAAGCCAACGCCGCAGGGCTGGATCGCGCCTTTGACGTAGTCTTCGCTCTTGCCGAACAACGCTGGGTCCAGTGGCTCGAACATGTCTTCGTCGCAACCACGGGACAGTTCTGGCGATTCAACCTCGACCAGGTCCCACGACACGCTCTTGGTGTCGACCATGGCTTTGACCTTGGCCATTTCGCCGTTGTACTCGCCGGCAATGATCTTGCCGTTGCCCGCCGCTTCCCACGGTGCATAGAAGGCTTTGACTTGCGCCGCCTTGTTCGCCCCGCCAAACGACACCACGGTCAAATCCGGGCCAGCGGCCATTGCGCTTGCCGCACCCATCAGGCCCAGGGTCAGGGCGGTGAACTTCAGGGATCTCAACATTTATTGTTCTCTCCACGTGCAGGGTTGGTGTTGGTAGTGCCGGGGCGATCAGTTCGCCTCTAAAAGAGGATCAAGCGCGCGTACGTGCTCGACCTGCCAGCCAAGCGGAACCACGTCACCGACAGCGAGCCCGGGATCGAGCTCGGCAATCGGTTGTTTCACGAAGAAGTCGGTCTTGCCGCAGACTTCCAGGCGCACCCGGACGTGGTCGCCCAGATAGATGAATTCCGCCACCCTCCCTGAGAAGCGGTTGACGCATTGGTCGCTCGAACCGTTGAGGCTGACGCGCTCGGGGCGGATCGACAAAGTCACCGGTTCGCCGGTCTGGCCGACGTTGACCGCCAGCGCCTCGACCTTCTCGCCACGACCGAGTTCGACCACGCAGCGCTCGCCGTTCTGGCTGAGCAAGCGGCCGTTGAGGCGGTTGTTCTCGCCAATGAAGTTGGCGACAAAGGTGTTCTTCGGCTCTTCGTAGAGGGCGCGTGGCGGCGCGATCTGCTGAATTTCGCCCTGATGGAATACCGCAACGCGGTCGGACATGGTCAGGGCTTCGCCCTGGTCGTGGGTCACGTAGACCACGGTCACGCCGAGCCGCTGGTGCAGGTGCTTGATTTCCATCTGCATGTGTTCACGCAGTTGTTTGTCGAGGGCGCCGAGCGGTTCGTCCATCAGTACCAGTTGCGGTTCGAACACCAACGCACGAGCCAGTGCCACACGCTGTTGCTGGCCACCGGACAACTGTGCCGGATAGCGTGAGGCGAACGCGTCGAGCTGAACCATGCTCAAGACTTTCTTGACCTTGTCGCCGACGTCGCTCTTGTTCAGGCCGCGCACGGTCAGCGGGAACGCAAGGTTCTCGGCCACGGTCATGTGCGGGAACAGTGCGTAGTTCTGGAACACCATGCCGATGTCGCGCTTGTGCGGCGGTACGTTGTTGATCGCACGCCCGTCCAGAAGGATTTCCCCGGCCGTCGGTGTTTCAAAACCGGCGAGCATCATCAGGCTGGTGGTCTTGCCGGAGCCGGACGGCCCGAGCAGGGTCAGGAACTCGCCTTTGCGAATGTCCACGTTGAGGTCTTTGACGATCAGGTTCTCGCCGTCGTAGCTCTTCTGCACTCCACGAAAGCTGACCAACACATCACTGGCCCCTGCGTTTGAATCGACCTGGCTCATACCCGCACCTTTGTTGTTGATGACTGCTTGTGGGTTAAGCCTAGTGGCTGCTGACAGGCACGCAAATCGGGGCGCAGGAGAGAATCGCCTCAGCCGGATGGAAGGTTGGGGGTAGGGATTGCCCTACAAGGATGGCGCTAACGGATAAGGCCGCCGCGAGCGACAAGCTGCGAGCCAACAGAGCAGGCACTAGCCGCTGTCGCTAACGGATATGCCCACAATCCGGAACACGGTAGAGATTCCATGTGGGGGGGGGGCTTGCTCCCGAATGCAGTGGGTCATCCAACTTAGTTGGCGACTGATACACCGCATTCGGGAGCAAGCCCCCTTCCACCGTTTTTGATTGCGGTGATCTTCAGAGGAGTTTGTGTTCCATCGCGTATTTGACCAGTTCGGCCAGCGAAGTAATGTTGAGTTTCTGCATCAACCGCGCCTTGTGCGTGCTGATGGTCTTGCTGCTCAGGGCCAGTTGCTGGGCGATGTCGTTGACGTTGGCGCCTTGCGCCAAGCGCTCGAACACCGAGAATTCGCGCTCCGACAACAAAGAGTGCAACGGTCGCGCATCAGTCAGGCCAACCTCGAAGACCATCCGATCAGCCAGATCCGGATCGATGTAGCGCCCGCCCGCCGCGACTTTGCGAATGGCGGTCAGCAACAGCGCCGGATCGCTGTCCTTGGTCGCGTAGCCGGCCGCTCCGACCTTCAATGCCCGTGCCGCCATTTGTGCTTCGTCGTGCATCGACAACACCAGAATGGCCGGCGGATTGTTCAGCGCACGGATTCGCGGGATCGCCTCAAGGCCGTTGACCCCAGGCATGGAGATGTCCAGCAACACCACTTCGCACGGCACATGACGCAGGGTTTCAAGCAGTTGCTCACCATTGCTCGCCTCCCCCACCACTTGCAGGTCCTTGGCCAGGCCAATCAATTGCTTGATGCCTTCTCGGACAATGGTGTGGTCTTCGGCTACCAGTACACGGATCACGTTCTTCTCCAGATTCAGTCAAACCTCATCCACCGGCACCCAAACATTCAGACTGGTGCCCTCCCCCGGCTCACTCTCAAGCGCCAAGCGCCCGCCCATGATCAGCACCCGCTCACGCATGCCGACCAGACCAAACGACGTCGCCCTGCCCGTAGGGGCGACAAAGCCTACGCCATCATCGCTGACCGTCAGACACAATTCGTCGCCTTCCAGCGCCAGCGTCAGCTCCACAGTATGCGCCTGAGCATGGCGCATCACGTTGGTCAACGCTTCCTGCAGGATACGGAACAAGCCAATCGCCTTGGCATCGCTCAGCGCCGGCAGATTATCCGGCACCTGCACCAGACACGGAATTTGCGTGCGCGCTTCGAATCGACGGGCCTGCCATTCAATCGCCGAAGCGATCCCGGCATCCAGAATCGGCGGCCGTAGCGCTGTCGCCACGTCGCGCACCAACTGGAACAACTGGGCGATCAGGCGTTTCATGCTGTTCAACCGCTCATTCAGCCCCGGGTCCAGTTGCGCGTAAGCCAGTTCGCACATCGATGTTTCGAGTTTGAGCACCGTCAGCATCTGCCCCAATTCATCGTGAACCTCACGAGCAATGCGCGCCTTCTCTTCTTCGCGGACACTTTCAAGGTGCGCCGACAGTTCACGCAGTTGCTCACGCGATGCCGCCAGTTCCAGTTCGATGCGCTTGCTCTCGGTGATGTCCCAGACGATGCCGTCCCAGACATAGGCGCCATCCTCCAACTGACGGGTGATCGCCTTGATCTCGGCCCAACGCTGCTCACCCTGGCGCGTGAGGATTCGCCCCTGCCACGACCAATCGCTGTCGGTATCCAGCGCGTGATCCTGCGTGCGGTGATAACCGGCCTTGTCGTCCGGGTGCACCAGACTGCGCAGGCCCATGTCGCGATGGGCAATCGCCGCCGGCGCGTAACCGACCAGACTTTCGCTGCCCTCGCTGATATAGGCAAAGTCGATCTGCCCGGTCACTGGCGCCCGCTCCAGACGGAACACCAGCCCCGGTACATTGGCGGCGATCCCCTGCAGCCTTGCCTCACTTTCCTGCAACGCCGCCAACGCGCGACGGCGTTCCGTGACATCGGTGAGGTAAACCACCAGATATTCACTCTCGCGAAAACGCAGAAAGCTCAGCGATACGTCAGCCGGCAGGATGCTGCCATCGGCGCGCACGCAACTGGTTTCGAAGCTCAGCGGGCCTTCTTCACTGGTCCGCGCGCGCTTCCACAGGCTGAGCCAGCGGTCCATGTGCAGACCCGGTTCGAAGTCGATCAGCGGTCGTTCGATGAGTGCGCCAGACGAATAGCCGAGCATGTTTTCCGCCGCGCGGTTGGCATAGCGAACATGACTGTCCCAGTTGACCCAAAGGATGCCGACGGTACTTTGATCGATGGAGAACTGCGTCAGGCGCAACGCCTCTTCGCTGGCTGCGCGCAGGGCGATGTCTTCCCGTGCGGCGAGTAGACGTTGCTCAAGGCTCTGTTGCTGGCGCCGCTGCCAGAACACAATCGCCGCGCAACTGAGCAGCATCACCGCGAACAACAGACTGAGGTTCTGCCAGAACCCCGGCGACTCCGTCAGTCGCGGGTATTTGGGTTGCAGCCATTGATTGTGCAGGCGCTCCAGATCCCTGGCCGGGATTGCGTTCAAGGCACTCTGGACAATGCCCGCCAGTTCCGGCCAATCGCGACGTGAGGCGACTCGCAGCAATTGCGGCAGGCCCACATCACCGACCACCACCAGTTCGGCAAACTCGGGCTCGGCCGACAACCGACCGAGTTGTGCCTCATCAATCACCGCGTAATAGGCCTGCTGACTCAGCAGCAACTGCAACGCCTGACGCTCCAGCGGCACGCCTTGCAGATTCAGATGGGGATAGTTGCTGCGCAGATAGTCGGCGGTGGCACTCGGCATGCGGATGGCGACGCGAGTCTGGCTGTCGATTTTTTCCAGATCCACTGCTCCGCTGGACTTTTGATCGCTGACCACCAGTTGCGGGACACGCATGTATGGATCGGAAAACTTCCACAGACGCAGGGCACTCGGCGTCTGGGTCAGGCCCGGGGCGATGTCGATCTCGCCGTCGCGCAAAGCGGTTTCCAATTGCGCCAGATCCTGAAAATTACGCCAGCTCAACTCGATATTCAGAGCCCGGGCCAGCCATTTCATCAACTCGACGTTGGCCCCGGACAGGCGCTGCAAGCGTCGGTCGTACTGCGCAAAGGGCGCCTGCAACACCAGACCGACACGCAGTTCATGGTGTTGCGCCAACCATTGCTGCTGGCCCTCTGACAATTGTGCAACGTGTGCCGGTGGCGCAGGCGCGGCCCAGCCCATCAAGGGAAACCACAAACAGCCGATAACCCACAGGCAGCAAAATCGCTTCATTGAAGCCCCATACACTGACAAATTCTGACCAACCCATTAGGCTGCCGGGATACTTTCTGGCCTGGAATAACCGATGCCCTCTGTCTACCGCCTGGCAATGCCAGCATTGTGCCTGTCGCTGATCCTGCCTTGTGCGTTTTCCGTCGAAGCGGCCGATCCGGCACCTGCCGCCACGTCGGCCCAACCCGCTGAAGAAAAACCCGTCGAACGTCAGCCACTGCTTGAGCGTAGTCAGGAAGAGGCGGCGGCACTGGAACGTATCGTCCCGACGCAAGAACAGCAACAATTGCAGGCTGGCAGCGAGACCTTCCTTGCCCTGTGGAAACCGGCCAATACCGCCGAACCCAAAGGCGCGGTGATTATCGTCCCCGGCGCGGGCGAAACGGCTGACTGGCCTCAGGCAATCGGCCCGTTACGGCAAAAATTGCCGGACGTCGAATGGAGCAGCCTGAGCATCACCCTGCCCGACCTGCAAAGCGATGTCATCGCACCGCGCGTGATCGAAGCGGCGGCACCAGCGAAAGCCCCCGAAAGTGGCAGCAAGGATGCCACCACTGCGCAACCGATCGAACAAGCGGCTGGCGGTGAAGCGGAGGTGGCCGATCAGGTGGTGGCCGAAACGACGGAAGAACAAGCCAAAGCGGATGCCGAACGCATCTTCGCGCGCATCGACGCAGCCATTGCCTACGCCGAACAGCAGAGCGCACGCCGTATCGTGGTGCTCGGTCATGGCACGGGGGCCTACTGGGCAGCGCGTTATTTAAGCGAGAAGCAAACGGCGCAGGTCGAGAAGTTTGTCATGGTCGATGCGCAGGTCCCGACCAAGGCCAAACCACCACTGGCCGAACTCACGCCCATGCTGAAGTTGCCGACCGCTGATATTTTCTACATGGACAAACCGCTGGATCGCCATGCGGCGCTGGAACGGATGCAGGCGAGCAAGCGTTTGAAGACTTCGGCGTTCAGCCAAGTCGCACTCAAGGCACTGCCGGACAACAAGGCAGAGCAGGAACAATTGTTCCGCCGGGTGCGTGGTTGGTTGAATCCGCAGAACCCGGACTGATCCAGCGCCGAGTTGCCCCATTCGCGAGCAAGCCCGCTCCCACACTTGATTGCATTTCAACTGAACAAACGCGATCGAATGTGGGAGCGGGCTTGCTCGCGAAGAGGCAAGTGCTAACAACACCCAGCTAGTGCCTAACGAAAATCCCGCCGTTCCCGAATCAACGTGTAGGCGTTGTGCAAATCGCGGGTTTTCTCGGTCGCTTCACGCACCTGTGCCGGTGTCGCACCGCTGCCGGCAATCTTGTCCGGATGATGTCGACTGAGCAAACGTCGATAAGCCCGTTTGATCTGCGCCGGCTCGCTGGACACCGAAACACCCAGCAGACGCATCGCTTCCTGATAGCTCACCGCCGCACTGACGATTGGCCGCTTGCCGGGCTCGTAATCACTGGCCAGTGCCTGCACCTGATGCGTCGTCCAGCCCAGCCATTTACCCCACTGCGCCAGCAACTCCCGCTCACTGACGCCAGCTCGACCGTCGGCCCAGACCATCCGCCAACACGCACGCAATACGCCTTCGGCCGCGTGCGGCTGCGCACTCAAACGCCGAAGATAGCCGCGCAGACGATCACTGCCGGACTTGCCGCGATTGAACGCCGCAATCGCCCGACGCATCGCCGGGTCGCTCATTTCCAGCGCTCGCATCTCGTTGCGCGCCTGCTGAATATGCCCGTCCGTGACCCGGCCATCACTCTTGGCCAGACGCCCGAGCAACACAAACAACAATTCGTCGTTGCGCAACACCGACCGACCACCGAGTTTTTCCCGCAGATGCCCCCAGCTCTGCAAGTGCAGGCGCCGATCCAGCGCCTGCCCCAACAACGCCCCAAGCATGGCCCCCGGAATGCTGGCGATAGCAAAACCCGCTCCGGCTCCAATCAGAGTCCCTGGCCACAACATATCAGCGACTCGCTTCTATCAAGGTTTGAGCTTCGACCAGACGCTCGTGCGTGCCGACATCAACCCAATGGCCCTTGAGTCGCTCGCCAGTAACCTCGCCTTCAGACATGGCCTTGCGCAGTAACGGCGCCAGTTTGAAGGCGCCGTGTGCACAACCCTCGAACAGTTGCGGATGGAGCACGGCGATGCCGCTGTAAGTCAGCGTCGCGGCATCCGCCTGGCCATCAATCACTTGCCCGTCAACCAGTGAGAAATCACCGGCCGGGTGATGCGCCGGATTGTCCGCCAGCACCAGATGCGCCAGACCGGGGATCGGTTGGTGCAGCACGCTGAAGTCGTAATCGGTCCAGATGTCACCGTTGACCACCAGAAACGCGTCGTCACCGAGCAACGGCAGCGCCCGGAAAATACCGCCGCCGGTTTCCAGCGGCTCGCCTTCCGGCGAGTACTGAATGCTCACCCCAAACTGCGAGCCATCGCCCAGGTAATCCTCGATCTGCTGACCCAGCCAGGCGTGATTGATCACGATCTCGTTGAATCCGGCTGCCGCGAGGGCGCGCAGGTGATATTCGATCAACGGGACGCCGCCGGCACGCACCAGCGGTTTGGGCGTGGTCAGGGTCAGCGGGCGCATGCGCTCACCTTTGCCTGCTGCCAGAATCATTGCCTTCATGCCGTCGCTCCACCACGCAGACTGGTGAACAGCGCTTGCAGTTCCGCCAGCTCAGGACGGCGAGCAATCACTGCTTCTATATAAGAGAAGAAGCGCGGCACATCGGCCAGATAACGCGGCTTGCCGTCGCGATGGCAGATGCGCGCGAAGATGCCGATGACTTTCAGGTGACGCTGCACACCCATCAGGTCGCTGGCGCGCAGGAAGTCTTGAAAATCTGGCTGCACCGGGATGTTCAGCACCGAGGCTTGCTGCCAGTAACGCTCCAGCCATCCGTGTACGCGCTCCTCAGGCCAACTGAGGAAGGCGTCCTTGAACAGACAGGTCACGTCGTAGGTCACGGGGCCATACACCGCATCCTGGAAATCCAGCACACCGGGATTTGGCTCGCTGAGCATCAGATTGCGCGGCATGTAGTCGCGGTGCACCAGCACTTTTGGTTGGGCCAGGGCGCTATTGATCAACAGATCGCTGACCTGCTGCCACTGTTGTTGCTGAGTCGCATCGAACTCGACACCGAGTTCACGCTTCACGTACCACTCAGGGAACAGTTCCAGCTCGCGGCGCAGTAAAGCAACGTCATAACTGGGCAACGGCGCAACCATCGGCAACTGCTGAAAAGCCAGCAATGCTTGCAGGGCATCGTTGAACAATGCGTCGGCATTTTCAGTGTCGATCACGTCCAGATAGGTCTTGTTGCCCAGGTCATTGAGCAAAAGAAATCCGCGTTCGAGGTCTTCTGCATAAATTTTCGGCACATTTATTCCGGATTTCGCCAGCAAAAAGGCGATATCCACGAACGGTTTGCAGTTTTCCTGGGGGGGCGGCGCGTCCATGACGACGAAGCTGCGACCCGCGCCCTCCCAACGGAAGTAACGGCGAAAACTCGCGTCGCTACTGGCCGCGGTCAACGTGGCCGGGGGCACGGCGCCCCAACCCTGATCTGCAAAAAGGTTTGCCAACTGCTCATCGAGCCAAAGTTTCAGGTGTTGCAAGCGTACATCTTGGTCAGGCATTGCAAGGGTCTCCGACGGCGCTAGCCGTCAAGCGGGTCATGCTTTATTATCCAGCATCTTTTTCAGACCATCGAGAGGCGTGCGGCCCACACCGCGGGCAGATGGCACGCAGGAAGCCCGGACTAATAAGATGGCATTGAAATCCCCCGCGTTTCGTAAAAAATTTCCGTTGTTGGTAACCGGCAGTCTGCTGGCTATGCAACCTCTGGCCAGTCAATTCGTTGTCGCCGCCGAGCAGTATGACTGCTCTGTATCGGCTACGGGTGCCTGGGACTGTTCGCCCAAGACGCCGGCCGCTGCATTGCCGCCGCGTCCGGTGCATGACGGCAGTGCCGTCAGCGCCACCGGCGAAGCCCCGGCACAGAACGGTTCGACCACCGACACCGGCGCCAAGCCCGTGCTGGTCACCGAAGCCAAGGGCCGCGGTTTGAAATCCCGTAGCGAAGACTTCAGTCACCTCGACTGGGTTGCGCGCGAGAAGCTCACCGCCGCCCAATTGGCCGAGACCGGTCCATATTGCTCGGGTGCTTATATCGAGCCGATTCGTCCTGGCATGAATGACAAGACGAATAAAAGCGATGCTCCGACCTTTATCGGCGCAAAAGCCTCTCGCTATAACACCGATGATCAAGTCGGTACGCTGGCCGGTGATGTCGTCCTGCGTCAGGGCAGCATGCAGGTCGAGTCCGACGAGGCCAGCCTGTATCAGGCCGAGAGCCGCGCCGAGCTCAGTGGCGACGTGCGTATCCGTGACAACGGCGCGCTGATCGTTGGCGACCACGCCGATGTGCAGCTCGACACTGGCGAAGCCAAGGTCGACAACGCCGAATACGTGATGCACAAATCGCGCATTCGCGGTAACGCGCTGTACGCCAAGCGTGCCGAAAACGCGATCATCCGCTTGAAGGACGGCACGTACACCACGTGCGAACCGAACAGCAACGCCTGGCAGCTCAAGGGCAACAACATCACCCTGAACCCGGCCACCGGCTTCGGTACCGCGACCAACGTGACGTTGCGCGTCAAAGACATTCCGATCCTGTACACGCCGTACATCTACTTCCCGATCGATGACCGTCGCCAGTCGGGCTTCCTGCCGCCGACCATCGGCACCGGCAGCGACACCGGCTTCATGCTGGTAACGCCGTACTACTTCAACCTGGCGCCTAATTACGACGCCACGTTGTATCCACGTTACATGAGCAAGCGTGGCATGTTGGTGGAAGGCGAGTTCCGTTATCTGACCAAGTCCAGCGAAGGCCAGTTCGGCGCTGCGTACCTGAACGATGACGACACTGAACGCAGCAAGCAGACCGATTACGAAAAAACCCGATACATGTACAACTGGCAGCACAAGGGCGGTCTCGACTCCCGCGTGCTCACTGAAGTTGACTACACCAAGATCAGCGATCCGTATTACTTCCAGGATCTGCAGACCGATCAGATTGGTGTGAAATCCAGCGACTACGTGAACCAGCAGGGCGCGGTTACCTATCGTGGCGACAGCTATACCGCGCGGTTGAACGCTCAGGCGTATCAGTTGGCAACCGTTTCGAACATCACGCCGTATGATCGTTTGCCGCAGATCACCTTCAATGGTCAGCTGCCGTATCACCCGCAAGGTTTGAATTTCGATTACGAGACCGAGCTTGTTCGGTTTGATCGTGATCTGAAAAGCGGGACGTTCACTCAGGAGGACGGCGTTACGACAGAACCTCGACTGGACAACAACATTCAAGGTCTGGCCCGTGCAAACGGCGACCGTCTGAATCTGAAGCCCGGTGTAAGTCTGCCAATGAACTGGACCTATGGCTTCTTAAAGCCATCGCTCAAGTATCAGTACACCCAGTATCAATTGGATCTGGACGGTACTGGTAAATCCCAGATTGCTGCAATGTCGCCGGAAAATCAGAACCTCTACGGAAAATTCGGCAGCAACCAGAACCGCGGTGTGCCAATCGCCAGCATCGACAGCGGCCTGTACTTCGACCGTAACACGTCGTTCTTTGGCAAGAACTACCGCCAGACCCTGGAACCGCGCCTGTTCTACCTCTACGTTCCTGAGGAAGATCAGAAGGACATTCCGGTGTTCGACACCAGCGAATACACCTTCAACTACGCGTCGCTGTTCCGTGACAACCGTTTCTCCGGCTCCGACCGTGTCGGCGACGAGAACAAACTGTCGCTGGGCGTAACCAGCCGCTGGATCGAAGACAATGGCTTCGAGCGTCAACGCATCAGCGTCGGCCAGGCCCTGTACTTCAAGGATCGCGAAGTCCAATTGCCGGGCATCGATGCAAAAACCCGTGATGACGCGAAATCCAACGTTTCGCCATATGCACTGGAATACGAATACCGCTGGAACCGTGATTGGCGCACCACGGCCGATTACAACTGGGATCCGGACAGCCGCAGCCCACGTTCCGGCAGTGCAATGTTCCACTACCAGCCTGAAGACAACCCGAACAAGGTCATCAACGCCGGCTATCGCTATCGCAATGACCAGGTTCGCTACGACCAAAACACCGGTAAATGGTCGGTGGGTGGTGGTGACTACGGCACTCCAGGCCAGCCTGGCTACGTGAAGGACTACTACAAAATCAAACAGCACGACTTCTCGGTGATCTGGCCGATCGTGCCGCAGTGGAACGCCATCAGCCGCTGGCAGTATGACTACAACCGTAACCGTACCCTGGAAGCTTTCGGTGGTTTCGAGTACGACAACTGCTGCTGGAAACTGCGCCTGATCAACCGTTACTGGGTTTCCTATGACGAGTTCAGTCAGAACGCACCGCAAAACGAAAAAGGCGACCATGGCGTCTTCCTCCAAATTGTTCTGAAGGGACTCGGTGGCCTCACTGGCGCCAAGGTAGAGAGCTTCCTCGACAAAGGCATTCAAGGTTATCGTGAACGTGAAGACCAAGCTTTCTGATTGTCTGCGCCCGCTTGTGCTGGGCGCGCTGTTCCTGGGTACTGCGGCGAATGCTGCAGTACAGCCCATCGATAAAGTGGTAGCGATCGTCGACAGCGACGTGGTCATGCAGAGCCAACTGGATCAGCGTGTCCACGAAGTTCAGCAGACCATCGCCAAGCGTGGGGGCGGTTTGCCGCCCCCAGGCGTACTGGATCAGCAGGTGCTCGAACGCCTGATCGTCGAGAACCTGCAATTGCAGATCGGCGAACGTTCCGGTATCCGCATTACCGATGAAGAACTGAACCAGGCTGTTGGCACCATTGCCCAGCGCAACAACATGACGGTGGATCAATTCCGTGCTGCTCTGGCTCACGACGGCCTGTCTTACGACGACGCCCGTGACCAGATCCGTCGCGAAATGATCATCAGCCGTGTACGTCAGCGCCGTGTAGCAGAACGCATTCAGGTGTCGGAACAGGAAGTGAAGAACTTCCTCGCCTCCGACCTGGGCAAGATGCAATTGTCCGAAGAACTGCACCTGGCCAACATCCTGATTCCGACCCCGGAAAGCGCCAACTCTGAAGCGATTCAGAATGCCGCGCGTCAGGCCATGGAGATTTACCAGCAGCTCAAGCAAGGCGCCGACTTCGGTCAATTGGCCGTCGCCAAATCCGCCAGCGACAACGCACTGGAAGGCGGCGACATGGGCTGGCGTAAAGCCGCGCAGTTGCCACCTCCGTTCGATCGCGAGTTGAGCAGCATGGCCGTCGGCGACGTGACTCAGCCTGCACGCACGCCAGGTGGCTTCATCATCCTGAAGTTGCTGGCCAAGCGTGGTGGCGAAACTCAAACCCGCGATGAAGTGCATGTGCGCCACATCCTGGTCAAGCCAAGCCCGATCCGCGACGAAGCCAAGACCAAGGCCTTGGTTCAATCGCTGTACGAGCGGATTCTGGCCGGTGAAGATTTCGCCACCCTGGCGAAAAGCTACTCCGAAGACCCGGGTTCGGCCCTCAACGGCGGCGACCTGAACTGGATCGACCCGAACGTACTGGTTCCGGAATTCCGCGAAGTAATGGCCAAGACCCCTCAAGGTCAGCTGTCCAAGCCATTCAAGACCCAATACGGCTGGCACGTTCTGGAAGTCCTTGGCCGTCGCGCCACTGACAGCACTGAACAAGCCCGCGAGCAGCAAGCCATGACGGTATTGCGTAATCGCAAATACGACGAAGAGCTGCAAACCTGGCTGCGTCAGATCCGTGACGAAGCGTACGTAGAGATCAAACTTCCTGGTGCAGACCAGGCAGCGCAGTGAAACCCAAGCGTTTCGCGCTGACACCCGGCGAACCAGCCGGCATCGGTCCCGACCTGTGCCTGCTGCTCGCCTCGCAAGCCCAGCCACACCCCCTGATTGCCATCACCAGCCGCGACCTGCTCCTTGAGCGGGCCGCGCAGCTGGGGCTGGCCGTCAATCTGCTGGATGTTGCGCCCGGTCAATGGCCGGATGCGCCCGCACCTGAACATAGCCTTTACGTCTGGGATACGCCGCTCAGCGCCCCCGTGGTGACCGGGCAACTGGACAAGGCCAACGCGGCCTTCGTCCTCGAAACCCTGACCCGCGCTGGCAATGGCTGCCTGAACGGCGAATTCGCCGGGATGATCACCGCGCCAGTACACAAAGGCGTGATCAATGAGTCAGGCATCGCGTTCTCCGGACACACGGAATTTCTTGCCGATCTGACCCACACCGCGCAAGTGGTGATGATGCTTGCCACACGCGGTTTGCGCGTGGCACTGGTCACCACTCACCTGCCCCTGCGCGAGGTTGCCGATGCGATCACGCCGCAACGGCTGGAGCGAGTCACGCGGATTCTGCACGCCGACCTGCAAGACAAATTCGGCATCGCCCGGCCACGCATTCTGGTGTGCGGGCTCAACCCGCACGCCGGTGAAGGCGGACACCTGGGCCATGAAGAAATCGACATCATCGAACCCACATTAGACGAATCCCGCGCCCCCCCGGGCGGCGGATTTGGGGTGGAAGGTTGGGGTATGTTAATGGGCCCGGTGTCCCCCGTCACCCGCGGACACTCTGTTTACCCCCAAATATCTGGAGCACTGCGACGCAGTGCTGGCGATGTACCACGACCAGGGCTTGCCCGTGCTGAAGTACAAAGGCTTCGGCGCCGCCGTCAACGTGACCCTCGGCCTGCCGATCATCCGCACTTCGGTCGACCACGGCACCGCCCTGGATCTGGCCGGCAGCGGCAAGATCGATACCGGCAGCCTGCAAGTCGCCCTGGAAACCGCCTACCAGATGGCCGAGACCCGTTTATGACCGAGCAATACCAACACAAGGCGCGCAAACGCTTTGGCCAGAACTTCCTGCACGATGCCGGCGTTATCGACCGCATCCTGCGCTCCATCAGCGCCAAGTCCGAAGACCGCCTGCTGGAAATCGGCCCGGGCCAGGGCGCGCTGACCGCCGGCCTGCTCAACTCCGGCGCACAACTTGACGTCGTGGAGCTGGACAAGGACCTGATCCCGATCCTCAACCAGCAGTTCGCCGGCAAGAGCAACTTCAACCTGCATCAAGGCGATGCGCTGAAGTTCGACTTCAATACGCTCAACGCCGCGCCGAACAGCCTGCGCGTAGTCGGCAACCTGCCTTACAACATCTCTACGCCACTGATTTTCCACCTGCTGAGCAACGCCGGCATCATTCGCGACATGCACTTCATGCTGCAAAAGGAAGTTGTCGAGCGCCTGGCAGCGGGTCCTGGTGGCGGTGATTGGGGTCGCCTGTCGATCATGGTTCAGTACCACTGCCGCGTGGAACACCTGTTCAACGTCGGCCCGGGAGCGTTCAACCCACCGCCGAAAGTCGACTCGGCTATCGTCCGTCTGGTCCCGCACGCGGTACTGCCGCACCCGGCCAAGGATCATCGCCTGCTGGAGCGCGTTGTTCGCGAAGCCTTCAACCAGCGCCGCAAGACCCTGCGCAACACGCTCAAGCAATTGATGACGTCTGCCGAGATCGAAGCCGCCGGTGTCGATGGCAGCCTGCGCCCCGAGCAACTGGATCTGGCCGCCTTCGTGCGCCTGGCCGACAAGCTCAGCGAGCAAGCCCCAGAGACGCCCGCCGCCGACTGACAAGTGATGAACGCTATCGGGCAGGACGCCACTCTGGTTTACTGCCCGATACTTGCCTAGACTGATTCCCCATCAGCTACGCCCCGCGTTCCGCTTCGTTTAAGGCCTTTTGCATGTCCGATTCCCGTTACCAGGTCGATGTCAGCGTGGTTACCCACTATCTGGCAGACCAATCGCAACCCGAGCACGACCGCTTTGCCTTCGCCTACACCATCACCGTACAGAACAACGGCGACAAGCCGGCGCGACTGATGTCGCGACACTGGGTCATCACCGACGGAGACGGGCACGTCGAAGAAGTGCGCGGTGCAGGTGTCGTGGGTCAGCAACCGTTGATCGATGCAGGCGAAAGCCACACCTACAGCAGCGGCACGGTAATGACCACCAAGGTTGGCACCATGCAAGGCACCTACGAAATGGTCGCCGACGACGGCAAGCATTTCGACGCGATCATCAAACCCTTTCTTCTCGCCGCTCCCGGAGCGCTGCACTGATGGCCACGTATGCCGTCGGCGACCTGCAGGGCTGCCTCGAACCGCTCAAGTGCCTGCTCAAGCAGGTCGCGTTCGATCCGGCGATCGATCGGCTGTGGCTGGCAGGTGACCTGGTCAACCGCGGCCCACAGTCGCTGCAAACCCTGCGATTTCTATATGGCATGCGCGAGTCACTGGTCTGTGTGCTCGGCAATCATGACCTGCACCTGCTGGCCGCCGCAAAAAACATCGAACGCCTGAAGAAATCCGACACCCTGCGCGAGATTCTCGACGCACCCGACGCCGCCGACTTGCTTGAGTGGCTGCGCCAGCAAAAGCTCATGCACTACGACGAACAACGTGACGTCGCCATGGTGCATGCCGGCATACCGCCGCAATGGTCGCTGCGCAAAGCCTTGAAGCTGGCCGCCGAAGCCGAAGCGGCGCTGCGTGACGATAATCTGCTGCCGCTTTATCTCGACGGCATGTACGGCAACGAGCCGGCAAAATGGGACAGCGACCTGCAAGGTGTACCTCGCCTGCGCGTGATCACCAACTATTTCACCCGCATGCGTTTCTGCACCGCCGAAGGCAAACTTGACCTCAAGAGCAAGGAAGGCCTCGATACCGCACCGCCGGGCTATAAACCGTGGTTCCTGCACAAGGAGCGCAAGACCCGCGGCTTGCGGATCATCTTCGGTCACTGGGCCGCCCTCGAAGGCCAGGTCAGCGAACCGGGCATCGCAGCGCTCGACACCGGTTGCGTGTGGGGTGGCAGCCTGACCCTGATGAACGTCGACAGCGGTGAACGCCTGTCATGCAAATGCGACGAACACGGTGGCGTCCTGCCGTCAGTCGCACCACTTACCCCCAACACCTCGCCAGTCAGCACACCACGCTAGACTGCGTATTCAGCCGAGCTACAGGAACCCGCCATGAGCGAAGTCAAACGAATCCCCCCGGAACAAGCCCAGGCCCTGCGCGAGAAAGGCGCCGTCGTGATCGACGTCCGCGACCCGCAAACCTACGCCGCGCTGCACATTGCCGGCTCCCAACATATGGACAACCATTCCATCGCCGATTTCATCCGTAACGCCGACCTCGACGCACCACTGGTAGTGGTCTGCTATCACGGTAATTCCAGCCAGAGCGCAGCAGCGTACCTGATCAGCCAGGGCTTCTCCGACGTCTACAGCATGGACGGCGGCTTCGAGCTATGGCGTACGACTTATCCTGCAGAAACCGCTCAAAGCTGCGCGCAATAATTTTTTTGTCAGGCGCGAGCCCCGGCTGCCGTGGGCCCGCGCTGGGCAGACAAACGGTCTGCCACACATAATTACGTATCTCGCCTTTACCTCCCGAATTCCCAACTATCCTTAAGCCCAGGCCATCCAAAACAGGGGAGAGCCGGTACACCGGCGCACGGGTCATCGGGAGTGACTTTCAAGGTTGTCGACCGCGAAAGTGTTCTGGGGGGTAAACAAGCAGCCACGACGGCCGCTTGCCAGCATCGACTGACTGATCCGGCGTCGGCTCCACGTATCGAGCGAGGTGACGTCATGAGTATCTTTAGCCACTTCCAACAACGCTTCGAGTCCACACGCCAGGAAGAACTCTCACTGCAGGAGTACCTGGAGCTGTGCAAAACGGATCGCAGCGCCTATGTTTCCGCCGCCGAGCGTCTGTTAATGGCTATTGGCGAACCGGAACTGCTCGACACCTCGACCAATTCGAGGCTGTCACGCATCTTCTCCAACAAGGTGATCCGTCGCTATCCGGCCTTTGAAGACTTCCACGGGATGGAAGAATGCATCGACCAGATCGTCTCGTATTTCCGCCATGCCGCCCAAGGCCTGGAAGAGAAGAAACAGATCCTCTATCTGCTCGGCCCAGTCGGTGGCGGTAAATCGTCCCTGGCCGAGAAGCTGAAACAGCTGATGGAAAAAGTGCCCTTCTATGCAATCAAGGGCTCGCCGGTATTCGAGTCTCCGCTGGGTCTGTTCAACGCCACCGAAGATGGCGCGATCCTCGAAGAGGACTTCGGCATCCCTCGGCGCTACCTGAACACCATCATGTCGCCATGGGCAACCAAACGCTTGGCCGAATTCGGCGGCGACATCAGCCAGTTCCGCGTGGTCAAGCTGTACCCGTCGATCCTCAACCAGATCGCCGTGGCCAAAACCGAACCGGGTGACGAGAACAACCAGGATATTTCGGCGCTGGTCGGCAAGGTCGACATCCGTAAACTCGAGGAATACCCACAGAACGACGCGGACGCCTACAGCTATTCGGGTGCGCTGTGCCGGGCCAACCAGGGCCTGATGGAATTCGTCGAAATGTTCAAGGCTCCGATCAAGGTGCTCCACCCGTTGCTGACCGCCACACAGGAAGGCAACTACAACAGTACCGAAGGTCTGGGCGCAATTCCGTTCACCGGGATTCTGCTCGCCCACTCCAACGAGTCGGAATGGCATACCTTCCGCAACAACAAGAACAACGAGGCGTTCATCGACCGGATCTACATCGTCAAGGTGCCGTACTGCCTGCGAGTCAGCGATGAAGTAAAAATCTACGACAAGCTGCTGTTCAACAGCTCCCTGGCCAAGGCCCACTGCGCGCCCGACACCTTGAAGATGCTGGCGCAGTTCACCGTGCTGTCACGCCTCAAGGAGCCGGAAAACTCCAACATCTATTCGAAAATGCGCGTGTACGACGGCGAAAACCTCAAGGACACCGACCCAAAAGCCAAATCGATTCAGGAGTACCGCGACTCGGCCGGCGTCGACGAGGGGATGAACGGCCTGTCGACCCGCTTCGCGTTCAAGATCCTGTCGAAAGTCTTCAACTTCGATCCCCATGAAATCGCCGCCAACCCGGTGCACCTGCTCTACGTGCTGGAACAGCAGATCGAACAGGAGCAGTTTCAGGCCGAGACGCGCGAGCGCTATCTGCGTTATCTGAAGGAATACCTGGCACCGCGCTACATCGAGTTCATCGGCAAGGAGATTCAGACCGCGTACCTGGAATCCTACAGCGAGTACGGCCAGAACATTTTCGACCGCTACGTGCTGTACGCAGACTTCTGGATTCAGGATCAGGAATACCGCGATCCGGAAACCGGCGAGATTCTCAACCGCGTAGCCCTGAACGAAGAACTGGAAAAAATCGAAAAACCGGCCGGCATCAGCAATCCGAAGGATTTTCGCAACGAGATCGTCAACTTCGTACTGCGCGCACGGGCCAACAACAACGGCAAGAACCCGACCTGGCTCAGCTACGAAAAACTGCGGGTGGTCATCGAGAAAAAAATGTTCTCGAACACCGAAGACCTGCTGCCGGTCATCAGCTTCAACGCCAAGGCCAGCAAGGAGGATCAACAAAAGCACAACGACTTCGTTACACGAATGGTCGAACGTGGCTACACCGACAAACAGGTACGGCTACTTTCCGAATGGTACCTACGGGTCCGGAAGTCGCAGTGAAGCAGTTGCAAGCTTCTAGCTACAAGCGGCAAGAGAAAAGCGGGTGAGCCCCGATATCGGGAACTGACGGCGCATCGCTTGCTGCTTGAGGCTTACGACTTCAAGCTCCCCGGAGGGGCCTATGAGCTATGTAATCGACCGACGTCTCAACGGCAAGAACAAGAGCACGGTGAACCGTCAGCGCTTTCTGCGACGTTACCGTGACCACATCAAGAAGGCTGTCGAAGAGGCGGTCAGCCGGCGCTCCATTACCGATATGGAGCACGGCGAGCAGATCAGCATTCCCGGTCGCGACATCGACGAACCGGTGCTTCACCATGGTCGCGGCGGCAAGCAGACCGTTGTTCATCCCGGCAACAAGGAATTCACCGCCGGCGAACACATCGCGCGCCCACCGGGAGGCGGCGGCGGACGTGGACCGGGCAAGGCCGGCAACTCTGGCGAGGGCATGGACGAGTTCGTCTTCCAGATCACTCAGGAAGAATTCCTCGAATTCATGTTCGAAGACCTCGAACTGCCCAACCTGGTCAAACGCAATCTGACCGGTACCGACACGTTCAAGACCGTTCGCGCGGGGATCAGTAACGAAGGTAATCCCTCACGCATCAACATCATCCGCACCCTGCGCTCAGCTCATGCGCGGCGCATCGCCCTGTCCGGCAGCAGCCGCGCAAAACTGCGTGAAGCCAAAGAAGAACTGGCGCGCCTCAAGCGCGAGGAGCCAGACAACTTCGGCGACATTCAGGAAATCGAGACGGAGATCGAAAAACTCAGTGCGCGCATCCATCGCGTGCCGTTTCTCGACACCTTTGACCTTAAATACAACTTGCTGGTCAAGCAGCCGAATCCAAGCTCCAAAGCGGTGATGTTCTGCCTGATGGACGTCTCCGGCTCCATGACCCAGGCGACCAAGGACATCGCCAAGCGCTTTTTCATCCTGCTGTACCTGTTTTTGAAGCGAAACTACGACAAGATCGACGTGGTGTTCATCCGTCACCACACCAGTGCCCGTGAAGTCGACGAAGAGGAGTTTTTCTACTCGCGGGAAACCGGGGGCACCATCGTCTCCAGCGCCTTGAAAATGATGCAGGAGATCATGGCCGAGCGCTATCCGAGCAACGAGTGGAACATCTACGCGGCTCAAGCTTCCGACGGCGACAACTGGAACGACGACTCACCGATCTGCCGCGACATCCTGATCAACCAGATCATGCCGTTTGTGCAGTACTACACTTATGTGGAAATCACCCCGCGCGAACATCAGGCCTTGTGGTACGAATACGAACGTATCGCCGAAGCCTTCTCTGACACGTTTGCCCAACAGCAACTGGTCTCGGCCGGGGATATCTATCCGGTCTTCCGTGAACTCTTCCAGCGCAGGTTAGTGACATGACCGCCAAAGAGCAGAAGCGCCAACCCATTTCAACCGGCTCCGAATGGACATTCGAGCTGATCCAGACCTACGACCGCGAGATCGCCCGCATCGCGGCGGGCTATGCGCTGGACACCTACCCCAACCAGATCGAAGTGATCACCGCCGAGCAAATGATGGATGCGTACGCTTCGGTCGGCATGCCGCTGGGTTACCACCACTGGTCCTACGGCAAACACTTCCTCAGCACCGAAAAATCATACAGCCGCGGGCAGATGGGGCTGGCGTACGAGATCGTCATCAACTCCGATCCGTGCATCGCCTATCTGATGGAGGAAAACACCATCTGCATGCAGGCTCTGGTGGTGGCCCATGCCTGCTATGGTCACAACAGTTTCTTCAAGGGCAACTACCTGTTCCGCACCTGGACCGACGCCAGTTCGATCATCGATTATCTGGTGTTCGCCAAGCAGTACATCATGCAATGTGAAGAACGCCATGGCATTGATGCGGTAGAAGACCTGCTCGACTCCTGCCACGCACTGATGAACTACGGCGTCGACCGCTACAAACGCCCTTATCCGATTTCCGCCGAAGAAGAACGCCGGCGGCAGAAGGATCGCGAAGAACACCTGCAGAAGCAGATCAACGATCTGTGGCGCACCATCCCCAAAGGCGCAGACAAGTACAGCGACAAGGATAACGCCCGCTTCCCGGCCGAGCCGCAGGAAAACATTCTCTACTTCATCGAGAAACACGCGCCGTTGCTGGAGCCGTGGCAGCGCGAGATCGTGCGGATCGTGCGCAAGATCGCCCAGTATTTCTATCCGCAACGCCAGACTCAGGTAATGAACGAGGGCTGGGCGACGTTCTGGCACTACACGTTGATGAACGACCTGTACGACGAGGGTCTGGTCACCGATGGTTTCATGATGGAATTTCTCACATCGCATACCAGCGTGGTGTTCCAGCCAGGCTTCGACAGCCCTTACTACAACGGCATCAACCCCTACGCACTCGGCTTTGCCATGTACCGTGACATTCGCCGCATGTGCGAAGAACCCACAGAAGAAGACCGTCACTGGTTCCCCGAGATCGCCGGGACTGACTGGTTGTCGTCCATCAAGTTCGCCATGAGCAGTTTCAAGGACGAAAGCTTCATCCTTCAGTACCTGTCACCGAAGGTGATCCGCGATCTCAAGCTGTTCAGCATCCTCGATGACGATCAAAAGGACGATCTATTGGTGCCGGCGATTCACGACGAAACCGGTTACCGGATCATTCGCGAAACCCTGGCTGCGCAGTACAACCTCGGCAATCGTGAACCGAACGTGCAGATATACAGCATCGATCGTCGCGGCGACCGCTCGCTGACCCTGCGCCACCAGCAACACGACCGCAAACCGCTGGGTGACTCCACTGACGAGGTGCTCAAGCACTTGCATCGCTTGTGGGGCTTCGACATTCATCTGGAAACCCTGCAAGGCGACCAGATCATGAAAACCCATCACGTACCGCCACGCAGTGAACACAGCGAAGGGGATTACGGTCGACTCGACCTGGCCGTCATTCATCTTTGATCCGCTAGCGGCCTCCGAAAGTCCGACGCAAGGGTTATCCTGTCGGGCTAACGGAGGTTTTTTATGCAGATTTTCAAGGTTGGCGGTGCAGTACGTGATCGCTTGCTGGGCAAACCGGTCACCGATGTCGATTGGGTGGTCGTTGGCGCTACTACGGAAGAAATGCTCGCCAAGGGTTATCGCCCGGTTGGCGCAGACTTCCCGGTGTTTCTTCACCCAAAAAGCGGCGAGGAATACGCCCTCGCCCGCACTGAGCGCAAAAGCGGTCGTGGCTATGGCGGTTTTACTTTCCACGCCAGTCCCGAAGTCACACTTGAAGAAGACCTGATCCGCCGTGACCTGACCATCAACGCCATGGCCGAGGACGATCAGCAAAATCTGACCGATCCGTACCATGGCCGGCGCGATCTGGAGGCTCGAGTTCTGCGCCACGTTTCTCCGGCGTTCGCCGAAGATCCACTCCGTGTACTGCGCGTTGCACGCTTCGCGGCCCGATACGCCGAGCAGGGTTTCAGCATTGCACCCGAGACCCTGGCGCTGATGAGTCAGCTCAGCGATTCGGGCGAACTGGAGGCGCTGACGGCTGAACGCAGCTGGAAAGAAATCTCCCGGGCACTGATGGAAAATCAGCCACAGGTGTTCATTGAGGTGCTGCGCGAATGCGGCGCTTTGAAGGTGCTGATGCCGGAAGTCAACGCGCTGTTTGGCGTACCGCAACCGGAAATTCATCACCCGGAAATCGATAGCGGCATTCACACGTTGAGCGTGCTGGAGCAATCAGCGCTGCACAAGCAACCACTGACCGTGCGCTGGGCCTGCCTGCTGCACGACCTCGGCAAAGGCCTGACCCCTGAAGAAGAATGGCCGCGGCACATTGCCCACGAGCACAAAGGGCTGAAGCTGATCAAAGCCGTCAACGCGCGGTTCAAGGCGCCGAAAGATTGCCAGGAACTGGCCCTGCTGGTTGGCCAGTATCACACCCATGGCCACCGCGCTCTGGAGTTGAAAGCATCGACATTGCTGGAGTTACTGCAGAGTTTTGACGTGTATCGCCGACCGCAGCGTTTTGAGGAGTTCATTGCCGCCTGCGAGATGGATGCGCGAGGCCGTAAAGGGTTGGAGCAGCGCAGTTATCCACAGGCCGATTACTTGCGTGGCGCCGCAACAGTGGCGCGAGGTGTGGCGGTGCAACCGTTGCTGGAGAAGGGTTTCAAGGGCCCGGAACTGGGCGAGGCGCTCAAGCGCGAGCGGCTCAAGGCCTTGAAGACTTACAAGGAAGCTTCGGCCTGCTGAACAGCTTCGCGAGCAAGCCAGCGCTCACAGGTAACATGCGCTCCAATGCGGACGCTGACTTGCTCGCGAAGGTGTCAGTCAGGTCAACACAGAACTGAAGGGGTCAATTGCTCACCCCGCCACTCAAACCTCACCGGCGCCAAGACCTGATCAATCTGTGCCTCAGCCCACAACGTCGCGAAGCTTTTTCCCACACCCGGATGCACGCGATCCGGGGCAATCAACGACAACGGCCACAACACAAAGGCATTTTTCAAGATTTCGGCTCGGGGCAGCACCAGCCCGTCGAAATTGCCCGCCAGATCGCCGTACAACAGCACGTCGATATCCAGCGGCAACCCCTTGCGATCCGGGGCATAACGGCCGTTATCGGCCTCAATGAATTTCAACCGGCGATCCAGCTCCATCAACGGCAAATCGGTAAACGCCGAGACCACGAAATTGAAGAACGGCCCGCTCTTGACGCCTACCGGCTGGCTCTCGAACACCGCCGAACAGCGGATATCCACCAGAAACGTGGCCAGCGCATCAAGACCGGCACGCAAATGGGTTTCGCGCTCGATGTTACTACCGAGCCCGAGATAGACCTGAGTCAGCGACATCCGCGCTCGATCTCCACACCCACTCCGCCTTTGGCGGCCGGCACGGCGCCAGGCTTGGTCAGCTTCAGACGCACCCAAGTGATCTTGAATTCAGTCATCAGCACCTCGACCAGACGCTCAGCGAAGGTCTCGACCAACTGAAACTGCGCCTGCTCGGCAAAAGCCTGAATACGCGTGGAAACGCTAGCGTAGTCGAGCGCCAGGGTCAGGTCGTCACCGGCGGCGGCCGGGCGATTGTCCCAGGCGAAGCTCAGATCAAGACGCAGGCACTGTCGGATGCCGCGCTCCCAGTCGTAGGCACCGATGACGGTGTCAACTTCCAGGCCCTCGATAAATACTCTGTCCAAGCACTTTTCTCCGCTGCACGACAAGGGCGCAATGCGCCGTTAGAATCAGGGCGTCCTCGCCCGGAATAGTTAGCATGTTTTGGTTACTGGCGACTCTCGCCTACCTGCTCGGCTCGCTGTCCTTCGCCATTTTGCTCAGCCGCCTGACCGGAAACCCGGATCCGCGAATGAGTGGCTCGGGTAATGCCGGCGCCACCAACATGCTGCGCCTGGCCGGTCGCAAACTGGCGATCCTGACCCTGCTGGGTGATCTGTGCAAAGGCCTGCTGCCAGTGCTGATCGCATCCGCAGCAGGCCTGTCGCTGCAAGATCAGGCCTGGATCGGCGTGTGCGCCGTGATCGGTCACCTGTTCCCGCTGTATTTCCGTTTTCGCGGCGGCAAAGGTGTCGCCACCGCTGCCGGCATGCTGCTGGGGCTGTATCCGCCGGCAGCCCTGCTGGCGGTGTGCGCCTGGCTGCTGACGTTCTACCTGACCCGTACCAGCTCGCTGGCGGCCCTGATTGCGACACCGCTGACCCTGCCGTTGCTCGCCTGGCAGGAACCGGAGGCGCTGTTGCCGATGAGCGCATTGACACTGCTCATCGTCTGGCGCCACCGCGGCAATCTACGCGACCTGTTTGCCGGGCGCGAACGGCATTTCTAAATACAGTTCAAGAGCGACGCTCATTACAACGCCGACAACTGCTCCATCGGCCAGCGCGCCTGCACGCTGATCGCCAGGCTTTCCTGCTGACCGGCTTGCAAACGCTGGCAGCCGGCAAACGCAATCATCGCGCCATTGTCGGTACAAAACTCGGGGCGCGCATAAAACACGTCGCCCTTCATGTCGCCGAGCATTTTCTCCAGCGAAACGCGCAATGCCTTGTTGGCGCTGACGCCACCGGCGATCACCAAACGCTTCATGCCGGCCTGTTTCAGGGCACGCTTGCACTTGATGGTCAGAGTCTCCACCACGGCCTGCTGGAACGCCAGCGCGATGTCGCAGCGGGCTTGCTCGCCGTCGTCCCCGGCGCTGACGCACTGCTGCCAAGTGTTGAGTGCGAAGGTTTTCAGACCACTGAAGCTGAAATCAAGCCCCGGGCGATCGCACATCGGACGCGGAAAAGTAAAACGTCCCGCGACCCCCTTTTCCGCCAGCTTGGCGATTTCCGGCCCGCCCGGGTAATTGAGGCCCATCATTTTCGCGGTTTTGTCGAAAGCTTCACCGGCGGCGTCATCAAGGGTCTCGCCGAGCAGGCTGTATTGGCCAATGCCATCGACCTGAACCAACTGTGTATGGCCACCGGAGACCAACAAAGCGACGAACGGGAATTGCGGCGGTTTCGGTTCCAGCATCGGCGCCAGCAAATGGCCTTCCATGTGGTGCACACCCAGCGCCGGAATGCCCCAGGCAAAGGCCAGCGCTTGTGCGCAAGAAGCGCCGACCAGTAGCGCACCCACCAGGCCAGGACCTGCGGTATAAGCGATCGCATCGATCTCGGTGGGCACGCAGTCAGCCTCGGCCAACACCTGACGAATCAAGGGCAGCATGCGTTTGACGTGATCACGCGAGGCCAGCTCAGGCACCACACCGCCGTAGGCACGATGCAAGTCGATCTGACTGAACAATGCGTCGGCCAGCAAGCCGCGTTCACTGTCATATAATGCGACACCGGTTTCGTCGCAGGAGGTTTCTAATCCCAGTACTAGCATGGGTTTGCGCCTTGTTTAGGCTGAATTCGAAGGCGCGCATAATAGTCGCCGCGTGATGCCCCGGCCAGCGGTTTTCGATCAGAGGCTTTGCATTCCGAGCGATGAGGGGTTAACATCCGCAACCCTTAAAAACAGACGTCTTCAAGTGCTCTTTTGCCGCGAGGATGTTGACCCCGGTAATGAATGAAGGTAGCTCTGGATGCCAGCCGTCAAAGTTAAAGAGAACGAACCCTTCGACGTAGCTCTGCGTCGTTTCAAGCGCTCCTGCGAAAAAGCCGGTGTACTGGCTGAAGTTCGTAGCCGCGAATTTTACGAGAAGCCAACTTCTGAGCGTAAGCGTAAAGCAGCAGCCGCTGTTAAGCGTCACGCCAAGAAAGTTCAGCGCGAACAGCGCCGCGCCGTTCGTCTGTACTAATACACAGACGTTCGTAGCAAGCTTCTTGCCTAAGCCCGGCCCTCAGCCGGGCTAATGGCATTTGCGTAAAACGCTTGATGCTTCACCGTCGAAGCCGCAGACGCGACTTAGACAAATCTGCTTCACCGCGTCAGGCCTGGCTCTTTTGCCAGCGGTGCACGTCTTTTCTGACGAGCCTTTCAAGGCTACTGACGAGCACACCCACTGATTTCTCTAACGACGATCAGCCCAAGGCACCTGCATGCGTGCCCGTTTTATTGAGCTATCCGAGGCCATTAACCGGCCGTCAGCGGATTCAGCGCAACACTTTCAAATAGTCGAAAACTGATAGGCATTAACGTCAGTGGATTTTCGGCAGATACACTTCCCGACAGCGATCAAGCAGACGACACCGGTCGAGCCGCACATTTTGCGCGCTTCGAGCAACGAACCGTGTTCGGCCGCCCTTCGCATCGGACTTATTACAGCGCAGACGACGAGAACGCCATGGCCGGGCTGATTCCCCAGAGCTTTATTGACGACCTCCTGAACCGCACCGACATCGTCGACGTGGTCAGCTCGCGTGTGCAACTGAAAAAAGCCGGCAAGAACTACACCGCCTGCTGCCCGTTTCACAAAGAGAAAACCCCCTCGTTCAGTGTCAGTCCCGACAAGCAGTTCTATTACTGCTTTGGCTGCGGCGCTGGCGGTAATGCCCTCGGCTTTCTTATGGATCACGACAACCTGGACTTCCCCCAGGCTATCGAAGATCTGGCGAAAGCCGCCGGCATGGAAATCCCCCGCGAAGAAGGTGGCCGTCAGCACAAACCGCGACAGCCGACCGACTCGCCGCTGTATCCGCTGCTTAGCGCCGCCGCCGACTTTTACCGGCAGGCACTGAAGAGCCATCCATCGCGCAAAGCCGCAGTGGATTACCTCAAGGGCCGTGGCCTGACTGGCGAGATCGCTCGGGATTTCGGCCTCGGCTTCGCACCGCCCGGCTGGGACAACCTGCTCAAGCATTTGAGCAGCGACACATTGCAGCAAAAAGCCATGATCGACGCCGGCCTGCTGATCGAGAACGCCGAAACCGGCAAACGCTATGACCGCTTCCGTGATCGCGTGATGTTCCCGATCCGCGACACCCGAGGCCGGATCATCGCTTTCGGTGGGCGCGTGCTCGGCGATGACAAGCCCAAATACTTGAACTCGCCGGAAACCCCGGTATTCCATAAAGGCCAGGAACTCTACGGCCTTTATGAAGCACGCAAGAACAACCGCAACCTCGACGAAATAATCGTCGTCGAGGGCTACATGGACGTCATCGCCCTCGCCCAGCAAGGCTTGCGCAATGCCGTCGCGACGCTGGGCACCGCCACCAGCGAAGAGCACTTGAAGCGCTTGTTCCGCGTCGTGCCGAACGTACTGTTCTGCTTTGACGGCGACCAGGCCGGCCGCAACGCCGCCTGGCGCGCACTCGAAGCAACACTGTCGAGCCTGCAAGACGGTCGCCGCGCGCGATTCCTGTTCCTGCCCGAGGGCGAAGACCCGGACACCCTGGTCCGCGCCGAAGGCACCGATGCTTTCAAAGCCCGAATCAATCAGCACGCCCAACCGCTGGCGGATTATTTCTTCCAGCAACTGACAGAAGAGGCCGATCCACGCTCACTCGAAGGCAAGGCCCACATGGCCACCCTCGCCGCACCGTTGATCGACAAAGTACCGGGCGCCAACCTGCGCATCCTGATGCGTCAGCGCTTGACCGAAATCACCGGCCTGAGCAGCGAAATCGTCAGTCAACTGGCGCAAAGTGCGCCGCAGGAAGCGCCACCCGCCTACGATCCGGGCATCGATTACGACGCAATGCCGGACTACAGCGACTACCATCAGCCGCAGGCACAGGACATGTATGTGCCGCAGCAGGAGTGGACGCCGAAGAAACCCGGCGCCGGCGGCAAGAAGTGGGACAAGAAACCCTGGGACAAGAATGGCAAGCGCGGCGGCGATCGTGATCAACAACGCCCGCGCACGCCCATTGGTGTGGAGTCACCGACCCTGACGGCCCTGCGCACACTGCTCCATCACCCGCAATTGGCCGAGCGCGTCGAAGACGCCGGGCACATCGCGGACGAAAATCAGACCAACGCCCAGTTGCTTGTGGCGCTGCTCGAAGCCGTACAGAAGAATCCCAAGCTAAACTCATTTCAGTTGATCGCACGATGGCACGGCACTGAACAGGGTCGCTTGCTCAAGGCGCTGGCAGAAAAGGAGTGGTTGATTGACGGAGACAACCTTGAACAACAGTTTTTCGACACCATTACTAGCTTGTCAGCCCGCCAACGCGAGCGAAATCTGGAACAGTTGCTCAGCAAAGCGCGTCAAAGCGAACTGAGTATCGAAGAGAAAAATCAACTGCGCGACCTACTAAATCGCAATGTTTCCGCATCAAACCCGACCTCAACTGGCGCGTGAGGTCATAGCTCAGGTATAATCCTCGGCTTGTTTTTTGCCCGCCAAGACCTTCAGTTGATTGTTTGTTTTTTGCGGTATATTT
>NZ_JBIUWN010000060.1:0-35247 GCF_044743485.1 Pseudomonas sp. NPDC087614
AGGAGGAGGGTGAAATCTCCCACGGTCTGTACTGCGCTAACAGTCAGAATCGAGCCTTGTCCCTCCTCCTCCCTTCAAGTCCTACCATACAAGCGTGCCTGCTCGCGAATGCGGCGCGTCAGGCACCGCATATTTCCAATGGTTCGGCCTTTTCGCGAGCAGGCCCCACAGGGCAGGCGGCGACTATTGCTTTTCGGGTGGCAACTCAGGCAGCGCACGCAACGCGGTCTCATACCATTCGGTATTGAAGGCGCGGTCGTCATCGAGCATGGCGTCGATTTCGTAGGCCAGAACGTGGGCCATCAAGTTGAGGATATCCTCACGCTCGTAACCGACCAGGGTCAACTTGTTGAAGGTTGCCTTGGCCGCAGGCGGGTTGTCGCTTTCGATCTGGTTTTCGATGGCTTCGATCAGCGTGGTCTCGGTGAACTCTTCGTCGTCGTCAGTATTGATGTCTGTCGGCTCGCTCATGGCAGGCTCCTCAAGGAAAGTCGCCAGTTTACCCGCATTCAGTGGCGTGATGCTGCTGGCGGGAATCGCGTATGCGATCTATAAACAGGCACTGCCCACTCCCCCCGCACGGCCTGGAGGCTATGTGATGTTCAAGCTTTATGGATTCTCTGTCAGTAACTACTACAACATGGTCAAGCTGGCGTTGATGGAAAAAGGCCTGCCGTTCGAAGAGGTCACGTTTTACCCCGCGCAGACCCCGGATTCGCTGGCGATCAGCCCGCGCGGCAAAGTGCCGGTGCTGGGCGTCGACGGCGGGTTCATCAATGAAACAGCGATCATTCTCGAATACCTCGAACAGACGCACAAAGGTATGCCGCTGCTGCCAAGCGATCCATTCGAGCGCGCGCAGGTGCTGGCGATTGCCAAAGAGATCGAGTTGTATATCGAGCTGCCGGGACGCGCCTGTTATGGCGAAGCCTTCTTCGGCATGACGCTGCCGGAGGCGATCAAGGAAAAGACCAGGACCGAGTTGCTGCTGGGTTTTGCGGCGCTGGGCCGACACGGCAAATTCGCCCCGTATGTGGCCGGCGACAGCCTGAGCATCGCGGATCTGTACTTCCTCTACAGCGTGCCGTTGGCCTGCGCAGTAGGGCAGAAGTTGTTCGGCATTGATTTGCTGGCAGAGATGCCGCAGGCGAAAGCGCTACTGGAGCGGCTTGAGCAGAATCCGCATGTGCAGAAAATTGCGGCGGATAAAGAGGCGGCGATGCCGGCGTTTTTGGCGATGATCGCGGCCAAGAAGTAGGTTCTGTAGCGTTTTCACGTCACCCTTCGCAAGCAAGCCCGCTCCCGCACAGAACCTGTGGTGAACACCCAATGTGTGAACACCATAAATTCCCTGCGGGAGCGGGCTTGCTCGCGAAGCTTTAGGCCTTTTGGCGGCTGGCGATCAGTGCCTGTCCGCGCGCAACCGCTGCCTTGACCTGCGCTGGCGCAGTGCCGCCGATGTGGTCACGGGCATTCACCGAGCCTTCCAGGGTCAGCACGGCAAACACGTCCTGTTCGATCTGATCGCTGAACTGACGCAGTTCTTCCAGGCTCATCTCGGCCAGATCCTTGCCGGTGTCGACGCCGTACTTCACGGCGTGGCCGACGATTTCGTGGCAATCACGGAACGGCAGGCCACGGCGTACGAGGTAGTCGGCCAGATCGGTTGCGGTGGAGAAACCGCGCAGCGCCGCTTCACGCATGATCGCGTGTTTCGGCTTGATCGCCGGGATCATGTCGGCGAACGCACGCAGCGAATCGCGCAGCGTGTCGGCGGCGTCGAACAGCGGCTCTTTGTCTTCCTGATTGTCCTTGTTGTAGGCCAGCGGCTGGCCTTTCATCAAGGTCAGCAAGCCCATCAGCGCACCGAACACACGGCCGGTCTTGCCGCGCACCAGTTCTGGCACGTCGGGGTTTTTCTTTTGCGGCATGATCGAACTGCCGGTGCAGAAACGATCCGGCAAATCGATGAACTGGAATTGCGCGCTGGTCCACAGCACCAGCTCTTCGGAGAAACGCGACAGGTGCATCATCGCGATGCTCGCGGCCGAACAGAATTCGATGGCGAAATCACGATCGGATACGTTGTCCAGCGAGTTGCCGCCCACGGCGTCGAAGCCCAGCAGTTGCGCGGTGTATTCGCGGTCGATCGGGTAGGTAGTGCCAGCGAGTGCGGCGCTGCCCAGGGGCATGCGGTTGGTGCGCTTGCGGCAGTCGACCAGGCGTTCGTAGTCGCGGCTGAGCATTTCGAACCAGGCCAGCATATGGTGCCCGAAGGTCACTGGCTGTGCAGTCTGCAAATGGGTGAAGCCCGGCATGATGCTCGCGGCTTCGCGCTCGGCTTGCTCCAGCAGGCCTTTTTGCAGGCGGGTGATTTCGGCGAGGATCAGGTCGATCTCGTCACGCAGCCACAGGCGGATGTCGGTGGCGACCTGGTCGTTGCGGCTGCGCCCGGTATGCAACTTCTTGCCAGTGATACCGATGCGATCAGTCAGGCGCGCTTCGATGTTCATGTGCACGTCTTCGAGTTTGATGCGCCACTCGAACTGGCCGGCTTCGATTTCGCCCTGAATGGTCTTCAGGCCGTCGATGATGCTGTCGCGCTCGGCATCTGTCAGCACACCGACCTTGGCCAGCATGGTGGCGTGGGCGATCGAGCCCATGATGTCGTGGCGATACAGGCGCTGGTCGAAAGTGACGGAGGCGGTGAAGCGGGCGACGAAGGCGTCGACGGGTTCACTGAAGCGGCCGCCCCAGGACTGATTGGTCTTGTCAGTGCTCATGAATTCGCTCGTATCGGCTTGAAGAAAAAGGCGTGAAACGCTGGCGCGGATAATAACAGGGTTGCCATTGCTGTCGCTGACACTGGTCGATACGTTTTTTTCTCATCTGCTCGTCCATAGTCGACGCGGTCGCCGGGGGATTTGCGCAAGGATATTTTCCGATTGAGCAATATCGGCCCGACGAGCGTCTACAGTTGGACATAAGGGTCGGCGCGAGTGCAGATCGCGAAAGGGTCTGGCCGCCGACTGATAATAAGGGGGTGGGTGTATTGTCCTTGGACAAACGGCGTGAAAAACGCGGGAAACAGCGGGCTTTGAGCAGTACGACCCGGACACTGGCAAATATTGCTGGCCGACGTACGGCACTTTTTGGTGCTCGGACTAGTCTTAGCGTGGATCGCGGTGACGGACGTCACTCCACCTGTCTACGCTATCCTTGTGCGAGACTCACGCAGGAATCCAGCGCAATATGAATGTCCTGATCGTTGATGACGAACCACTGGCTCGCGAGCGCCTCAGCCGAATGGTGAGCGAGCTTGAGGGTTATACAGTCCTGGAGCCCAGCGCTACGAATGGCGAAGAGGCGTTGGCACTGATCGACAGCCACAAACCGGATATCGTGCTGATCGATATCCGCATGCCGGGCCTGGACGGCCTGCAGGTCGCTGCCCGTCTGTGCGAACGAGAAACGCCGCCGGCCGTGGTGTTTTGCACCAGTCCCGATGAATTTGCCGTGGAAGCCCTGCAGGCCAGCGCCGTGGGCTATGTGGTGAAACCTGTGCGAACCGAACACTTGCATGACGCCCTGAAACGGGCTGAGCGTCCCAGCCGGGCGCAACTCTCGGCCCTGACCCGTCCCGCTGCCGAAAGCGGCAACGGCCCGCGCAGTCACATCAGCGCTCGCACCCGCAAAGGTATCGAACTGATCCCGCTGGATCAGGTGGTCTACTTCATCGCCGACCATAAATACGTGACCTTGCGCCACGAGTCTGGCGAGGTGCTGCTGGACGAACCGCTCAAGGCCCTTGAAGACGAATTTGGTGAACGCTTTGTGCGCATCCACCGTAACGCGCTGGTCGCCCGCGATCGGATCGAACGTCTGCAACGCACGCCGCTGGGGCATTTCCAGCTCTTTCTGAAAGGGCTCAATGGCGACGCGTTGATTGTCAGCCGCCGGCATGTGGCGGGTGTGCGCAAAATGATGCAGGGCCTGTAACCTGGCCTTTCCGGGCGGTTCACATTTCTCTTTACCGGGCATCGCAGGCCAGGGAGGCCGCGCCGTTTCTGATTCAAGTCAAAGTGGATTTGACTGAGCTGTTATTATCCGCCGTATCTATTCAGTACGGATTGATCCATGTCTTCTCGCGAAATCCGCATCGCCACCCGAAAAAGTGCACTGGCCCTTTGGCAGGCCGAATACGTCAAAGCCCGTCTGGAAGCGGCCCATCCGGGTCTGCTGGTGACGCTGGTGCCCATGGTCAGTCGCGGCGACAAGCTGCTCGACTCGCCGCTGTCGAAGATCGGCGGCAAGGGCCTGTTCGTCAAGGAACTGGAAACCGCGCTGCTGGAAAACGAAGCCGACATCGCCGTCCATTCGATGAAAGACGTGCCGATGGACTTTCCTGAAGGTCTGGGACTGTTCTGTATCTGCGAGCGTGAAGATCCGCGCGACGCTTTCGTTTCCAATACCTATGCCAGTCTTGATGCCTTGCCAGCCGGTAGCATCGTCGGCACCTCCAGTCTGCGTCGTCAGGCGCAGTTGCTCACCCGCCGCCCGGATCTGGAAATCCGTTTCCTGCGCGGCAACGTCAACACTCGTCTGGCCAAGCTCGATGCCGGGGAGTATGACGCGATCATCCTCGCGGCGGCCGGGCTGATTCGCCTCGGTTTCGAAGACCGCATCACGTCGGCCATCAGTGTCGATGACAGCCTGCCGGCCGGTGGTCAGGGCGCGGTCGGCATCGAGTGCCGCAGCGCCGATACTGAAATTCACGCTTTGCTGGCGCCACTGCATCACGCCGATACCACTTCGCGTGTCACGGCCGAACGCGCACTCAACAAACATTTGAATGGCGGCTGCCAAGTGCCGATCGCCTGCTACGCCGTGCTCGAAGGCGAGCAATTGTGGTTGCGTGGTCTGGTGGGCGAACCGAGCGGCGGCAAGCTGCTCAGCGCCCAAGCCCGGGCGCCGCGCGCGGATGCCGAAGCCTTGGGCGTGCGGGTCGCTGAAGACCTGCTCAGCCAGGGTGCCGCTGACATTCTCAAAGCGGTGTACGGCGAGGCAGGTCACGAGTGACCGGTTGGCGCCTGCTGCTGACGCGCCCTGCCGATGACTGTGCGGCGCTCGCCGAGACGTTGGCCGCGCAGGGGGTTTTCAGCAATTGCCTGCCGCTTTTGGAAATTGCACCGCTGCCGGTCTCTGACAAAATACGTCAGGCGATTACGCGGCTGCCCGGTTGCAGCGCGGTGATCGTGGTGAGCAAACCGGCGGCAAGAATTGCAGTGGATCTGCTCAAGGCCCATGGCATGCAGTCTCTGGCGCTGCCGTGGTTTAGCGTCGGTGCGGCGACTGCGCAGATTCTCAAGGATCACGGCCTCGATGTGAGCTTCCCGGCAGAAGGCGATGACAGCGAAGCCTTGCTGCAATTGCCGCGTCTGGGTGAAGCTGTGGCCCGGCCCGGTTCGCAGGTTTTGATCCTGCGTGGGGAGGGCGGCCGCGAGCTGCTCGCCGAGCGCTTGCGCGAGCTTGGTGCTAGTGTCGAGTACTTGGAGTTGTATCGACGCGATCTGCCAGCGTATGCGCCGCGAGAGTTGCCGTGGCGTATCGAAGCGGAACGCTTGAATGGGCTGGTGGTCAGCAGTGGACAGGGTTTTGAGCATCTGCGCCGGATGGCCGGTGATGCATGGCCTGCGATTGCGCAGTTGCCGTTGTTTGTTCCAAGCCCAAGGGTCGCCGAGCTGGCAGTTGCCGCCGGGGCCCAAACAGTTGTGGATTGTCGCGGCGCGAGTGTCGCGGCTTTGCTGACGGCGCTGCGGGAGCATCCCGTGCCCGTTTTCTAATGCAAAGGATGGATACGTGAGCGAAACAGTCTTGCCTAAAGATGACGTCCAGCCTGTGCTTGAAAAGCAGGTTGAAACTCCACCGCCGGCCAAAGAGCCGCGCCGAGGCAATGGACTGGCCATCGTCGCCCTGTTGCTCGGTGCTGCCGGTGTTGCGATCGGTGGTTGGGGTGTCTGGCAGGTGCGTCACCTGCAAACCAACACTGAGCAGCAGTCGGGTCAGGTCCAGGCGTTGAATGATCAAGCGCAGAGCCTGAAGCTCAGCGAGCAGCGGCTGAGCGAGCGTCTCGCGCAGTTGCCGGGCGCCGACGAACTTGCTGATCGCCAGCGGCTGGTGGCTCAGCTTCAGGGTGATCAGCAACGACTGAGTCAACGTCTGGAAACCGTCCTTGGCGCCAGTCGCAAGGATTGGCGTCTGGCCGAGGCCGAACACCTGCTGCGTCTGGCCAGCCTGCGTCTTTCGGCGTTGCAGGACATCAGCAGCGCTCAAGCCCTGGTGCAGGGCGCCGACGAAATTCTTCGCGAGCAAAACGACCCCGGCTCTTTCGCTGCTCGTGAGCAAGTGGCCAAAACCCTCGTCGCATTGCGCAGCACCGAGCAGCCGGATCGCACCGGGTTGTTCCTGCGTCTGGGTGCGCTGCGTGATCAGGTCATCGGCCTTACCGAACTGGCGCCGGAGTACAAGGATCGCGGCGAGTCGCTGCTCGGTCTGACGGCCGATGGTGACGGCGCCAGTCGCTGGGCACAGTGGTGGGATGAGGTCTCTCGCTACATTCGTATTGATTTCAACGCTGACAAGAATGTGAAGCCACTGCTGGCCGGGCAGAGCCTGAGCCAGGTGCGCCTTGCGCTGAGCCTGGCGCTGGAACAGGCGCAGTGGGCGGCGCTCAATGGTCAGGCGCCGGTGTACAGCCAGGCGCTGACCGAGGCGCGGGACGTGTTGCATGGCAACTTCAACCCGGACAATCCGCAAAGCAAAGTGATGCTTGAGCAGGTTGCCGAGCTGAGCAAGGAGCCGGTCACGGTCAACACCCCGGATCTGACCGGCACCCTGAGTGCGGTGCAAGCCTATCTGGAGCGGCGTACTGTCAACGCCGAGGAATCGGTGAAACCCTTCGCCAAACCTGCCGCCAACACCGCGCAGGAGGCCACACCATGAAACGTCTGTATGTGATCGTGTTTCTGGTGATCGCCGCGACGGCAGCATTGGGCCTGGCGATTGCCGAGCATTCCGGTTACGTGCTGGTGGCCTACAAGTCCTTCCGCTACGAGTCGAGTCTGTGGGCGACGTTGGCGCTGATCGCGGTGTTGTGGTTGCTGGTCTGGGGCATCAAGGCGTTGGTCGAGTTGGTCATGACGTCCAGTGGCGTGGTCAATCCATGGTCGCGGCGCAACCGCAGTCGGCGGGTACAGGTGGCAATCGAGCATGGCCAACTGGATCTGGCAGAAGGTCGCTGGGCCAGTGCTCAGCGTCATTTGTATCGTGCTGCCGAAGCCGAGCGCCAGCCTCTCCTTTACTATCTCGGTGCTGCCCGCGCGGCCAACGAACAAGGCAATTACGAGGATTGTGATGGCCTGCTGGAGCGCGCTCTGGAGCGTCAGCCACAAGCTGAGCTGGCGATTGCTCTGAGTCATGCACAGTTGCAGACCGACCGCGGCGATACCGACGGCGCGCTGGTGACATTGCAAGCGATGCACGAGCGTCATCCACACAATGTGCAGACGCTGCGCCAGTTGCAGCGCCTGTATCAACAGCGCGGCGAATGGTCCGCGGTGATTCGATTGCTGCCTGAACTGCGCAAGGACAAAGTCCTGCCACGCGCCGAGCTGGCTGAACTGGAACGCCGTGCCTGGGGTGAGAACCTGTCGTTGGCTGCACAGCGCGAAGAGGATGGCTCCGTGGGCCTGCAGTCCCTCAATCGCGCCTGGCAGCAACTGACTTCGGCGCAGCGCCAGGAGTCGCCGCTGGTGTTGGCTTACGCCGAGCAATTGCGTCAGCTAGGTGCTCAGGTGGAGGCAGAAGAAGTGCTGCGTACGGCCCTCAAACGCAATTACGACAGCCATCTGGCACGTCTTTATGGCCTGGTTCGCGGCAGCGATCCGGCGCGTCAATTGCAAACCGCTGAAGGCTGGCTAAAGGATCATCCGAACGATCCAGGTCTGCTCTTGACGTTGGGGCGTCTGTGTCTGCAAACCAGTCTATGGGGCAAGGCGCGGGATTATCTGGAAAGCAGCCTGCGTGTGCAGCGCAATCCGGAAGCCTGTGCGGAACTGGCGCGCTTGCTCGCGCAACTGGGCGACACTGATCGCAGCAATCAGTTGTTTCAGGAAGGACTGGGGCTGCTGGACGAGCGCCTGCTGGCCGCGCCTCTGCCGGTCCCGGCGCACGTCTGAAGTCACGAGGGAGGTCGCTCCCTCGTTCCCGTTTGGCGACCGAAAATTTAACTTCAAGGCGCGTCAGGGGCAAAGTCCTACAGTGGACTACACCTATTCCTCTCGAACCTGTCGGGTTTTCCCTACACATCTGGTGAACTGTCGGCAGGGCGTTGCCTTGAAAGGCTGACACGCTTTCCTCTACCGTAACCGTCTGTCTCTACTGTTACGGAAAAGCCATGTCGTTGGCCTGCTCACGCTCCTTGTTCTTCATGGCTTTCACTGCGGGGGCCTTTGCTCTGGGAGCTTCCTATTATCTTGAATACGCGGTCGGCCTGACGCCGTGCAGCCTATGCCTGGTGCAGCGCCTGTTCCTCACGCTGCTGTGCGCCTCTTGTGGTCTGGCGGCGGTGCACGGTCCCAAACGTGTCGGTCTGTGGCTCTACTGGCTGTTTGCGCTGGGCGCGAGTCTGGGGGGCACCACAGCGGCCTGGCGGCAAGTATTGATTCAAAGTGATCCTGTGCTGCAAATGCTCAATTGTGCCCCGCCGCCGGAAACGATGTTCAGCGCTTTGCCGTGGATCTGCGCGTTGCAAAAGATGTTTAACGGCGGTGCCGATTGCGCCGAAATCTCCTGGACCCTGTTCGATCTGAGTATCCCGGAGTGGAGTTTGTTGTTCTTTGTAGCGGTGTCGATTCTTGCCGTTTATCAATTGTTGCGGCTGGTCTGGAGTGCTCTGCAACGACCGCCCGGCGGCGAAGCGTCGCACCGGAAGCTGATCAGGGATTAAACACTTGTATGAACTTTATCTCCTGCGTACCTTGAAGCCACAGGCGTGCGGGCATAATCTGGCCCCCACGTGTCATTGGATTTATGTTGCTCGATGACGCTCTGCCCGGCCGTCCCCCAAGCCAAAACCAAAAGCGGGACGCGGGTGTAGAGCAGCATGACCCACAAGGGAAGAGAGATCGCCATGCTCGAAAGTTGTCAGAATGCTCAGGAACGTTGGGGTGGAGTTCATCTGCTGATCGACCGCTGGTTGCAAGAGCGTGAGGAGCTGATTGGCGCCTACGACAAGCTCGGTGCGGAGCCTCAGGCGTTGTCCGAGAATCGCAAACCCTTGCAGGAGTTCTGCGGCGTGCTGGTCGACTACGTATCGGCTGGACACTTCGAAATCTACGAACAGTTGACCGGTGAGGCCAAGGCATTCGGCGACACTCGCGGTCTTGAACTCGCCGAAAGGATCTATCCGCGCATTGATGTCATCACTGAAAAACTCCTCGCGTTCAACGATCTTTGCGATGACGGTAAATGCGTTGCAGAGAAGTTCAAGGAACTCGGTGGACTGCTTCACGAACGCTTCGAGCTGGAAGACTGCCTGATTGAAGTGCTGCATACCGCACACAAAACAGAGGATCCGGTTCAGGCCTGATTGGCTTTTTCAATAAAAAACGGTGCGCCCAAAGCGCACCGTTTTTTTATGCCTGATCAACTCGTCGCACCGCGCAATTCGACTTCAAACACCAGTGGTGTGAATGGCGCGATCAAGTCGCCAGCACCATCGGCGCCATAGGCTTGATCCGATGGAATCACCAGTCGCCATTTGGCACCCACCGGCATGTTCTGCAAAGCGGTGCGCCAACCGGCAATCACGCTGTCGAGGTTGAACCATTGCGGCTGAGTGTTCTGATCGAACACCGTGCCGTCTGGCAAACGACCGATATACAACACCTGCACTTTTCCATCGGGACCAGCCTTGGTGCCGGTGCCGTGCGCAAGCTCGGTGAGCAGGATGCCGTCGGCGAGTTCCTTCACCCCCGGTTTGGCTTTTTCGGCGGTCAGAAAGCGCTGCTCGTTTTCCATCGCGGCGTCGCTCGTAGGCATCGCGGCGTGCTCGGCATTCTGCGATTCATGATCGGCCAGAATCTGTTCGATCCGCGCTTCACTCAACGCCAGCGGCTTGCCTTGATAGGCCTGTTGCAAGCCGTCCACCAGCGCCTGGATCTGCAACTGTGGGACTTCCTGGCGCAAGCGTTCGCCCAGGCTGGCACCGAGGCTGTAGGCCAGATCATGAGCGTCGTTCGCGGTGGTTTCTTCGTCGGCGTGGGCCGCTGAAAAAATCATGCAGAGGGATAAAAAAAGGTAGCGCGACATAGGCACTCTCCGACCTGAGATGCGGTGGATTATGCCAGCGCGAACGTCTGCAACGGTGAACTGCTTTTGACTTAACGCAGAACATTTTCACTTCGGTGCAACGCAGCGCTTTCCTTACTGTCAAGATGACCTAGCGGCGGTAGCAGCAGAGGTCTAGTATGAGCCGCACTCACGTCAGCCAGGAGGTAAACCATGTCGGCCACCAAGAAGCCTGTAAACACTCCGTTGCACTTACTCCAACAACTCTCGGGCAGCTTGCTCGAGCATCTGGAAAACGCTTGCTCCCAAGCCTTGGCTGATGCTGAAAAACTGCTCGCCAAACTGGAAAAGCAACGCGGCAAGGCGCAAGAAAAACTGCACAAGTCGCGCACCAAATTGCAGGACGCTGCTGCCGCCGGTAAAGCCAAGGCACAGACCAAAGCCAAAGGCGCAGTGAAAGAGCTCGAAGAACTGCTCGATGCTCTGAAAGAACGTCAGTCCGACACGCGCAACTACATTCTGCAACTCAAGCGCGATGCTCAGGAAAGCCTGAAACTGGCCCAGGGTGTTGGCCGTGTGCAAGAAGCAGTGGCCAAGGTTCTGTCTTCCCGTGAAGCGAAGCCTGCTGCAGCACCTGCGAAGAAAGCAGCAGCCAAACCTGTCGCTGCCAAAGCACCGGCGAAAACGGCTGCAGCCAAACCCGCTGCAAAGCCGGTAGCTAAGCCGGTTGCAAAAGCACCTGTGAAAGCGGCTGCGAAACCTGCGGCGAAAAAACCGGCTGCGGCAAGCGCTGCAAAAACGACTGCTGCAAAACCAGTTGCGGCCAAAACCGTTGCTGCGAAAGCCGCTGTAAAACCAGCCGCTGCCAAAGCTGCTCCAGCTAAACCCACAGCAGCAAAACCAACCGCTAAACCGGCGGTAAAAACCGCTGCTAAACCGGCTGCCAGGACTGCCGCTAAACCGGTAGCCGCCAAACCAGTTGCCAAAGCTGCGGCGAAACCCGCCGCCAAGTCAGCTGCAAAACCAGCAGTTAAACCCGCCGCCAAGTCAGCTGCAAAACCAGCAGTTAAACCCGCCGCCAAACCGGCTGCCAAGCCTGCCGTGAAAAAACCAGTTGCTGCCAAACCAGTCGCTGCAAAACCGGCAACCGCTCCGGCTGCCAAGCCTGCTGCGCCGACAGCCCCGGCCTCGTCGGCCGCCAGTGCTTCGACCACCACGACTGCACCAACGCCAGCCGCTGCGTCGAGCAGCACCAGCAACCCGACCAGCGCTTCCTAAGTGCCGGCTGCCGCGACGCGCAGCCTTTGCAGCGCGTCGCGGTTCAGCCTGGCGGCGGTTGTCGCCAGGCTCTCCAGCCATTCCCCCGCCCCTGGGGCGTCATGCAACGGCCAGTCCTGCGCCGTTTGCTCCAACTGCCACAGCAGATGCCGTTCGGCTTCCAGCTCCAGCGCCTTCATTTGATCGCGCAGCCCCTTGAGCACCGGATCTTCCTTCGCCAGGCTTTTCCATTGAGTGCGCAATGCACGCAGTGGCTGCACCACCTCCGCGTCCCAAGGCTCCACCAGCATTTGCAGTTGCCGCACGCGTTGCTCACTGCAGGTCACCCCGCGTTGTTCCAGCCATAGGCCGCAAAGCAGCAAGCAGACATTGGTGCCCGCCGCTTGCATGTGCAGGCAGGTGTTTTCCACGCCCGGGCGGGCGTAGGTGGCAAGGGAAAAGCTCCACAGGTCAGAGGACATCGTGCTACTCGCGCCAGTTGTGAGCGAAGCTGGTAGACTCCGCCGCCATTATGATCCGACTTCAGAACCTGACTTTACAGCGTGGCCCGCAACGTCTGCTAGAAGACGCCGAGCTGACCCTGCACGCCGGCCACAAAGCCGGCCTCATCGGCGCCAACGGCGCCGGCAAATCCAGCCTGTTCGCCTTGCTGCGCGGCGAGTTGCACCCGGACTCGGGCGATTGCCTGCTGCCGGCCGACTGGCGGATCGCGCACATGCGTCAGGAGGTCGACACGCTCGAACGCCTGGCGGTCGACTATGTGCTCGATGGCGACCTGCGTCTACGCGAAGTGCAGCGTGACCTCGCCGCGGCCGAAGCGGCCCATGACGGCGTGGCGCTGGCCCGCCTGCATGCCGAGCTCGACAGCGCCGACGGCTACACCGCCGATGCCCGAGCCCGCAAGCTGCTGGCTGGCCTGGGGTTTACCAACGAACAGATGGATCGCCAGGTAGGCGATTTCTCCGGTGGCTGGCGGATGCGTCTGAATCTGGCGCAGGCTTTGATGTGTCCGTCGGATTTGCTGCTGCTCGACGAACCGACCAACCACTTGGACCTCGACGCCATCATTTGGCTCGAAGAGTGGCTGAAAAGTTACCCGGGCACCTTGCTGCTGATTTCCCACGACCGCGATTTCCTCGACGAAGTCGTCGACCATGTGGCTCACGTCGATCAGCGCAAACTGACCCTCTACCGTGGCGGCTACACCGCGTTCGAACGCGCCCGTGCCGAGCGTCTGGCCCAGCAGCAACAGGCCTACGAGAAGCAGCAGGCGCAACGTGCGCACATGGAAAGCTACATTGCCCGCTTCAAGGCCCAGGCCACCAAGGCCCGTCAGGCCCAGAGCCGGATCAAGGCGCTGGAGCGCATGGAGGAACTGTCGGCGGCCCACGTCGATTCGCCGTTCGATTTCGTGTTCCGCGAGTCGACGAAGATTTCCAGTCCGCTGATCGATCTGTCCGATGCGCGTCTGGGTTACGGCGACAAAGCCATCCTGGAGAAGGTCAAGCTGCAACTGACCCCGGGTGCGCGCATCGGCCTGCTTGGCCCGAACGGCGCCGGTAAATCGACCCTGATCAAGAACCTCGCCGGCGAGCTCGAACCGCTGGCCGGGCGTCTGACTCGTGGCGAGAACACCGTGGTTGGTTATTTCGCCCAGCACCAGCTCGACTCGCTCGATTCCAAGGCCAGCCCGTTGCTGCACTTGCAGCGTCTGGCGCCAACCGAGCGCGAGCAGACCCTGCGCGACTTCCTCGGTGGTTTCGACTTCCGTGGTGCGCGGATCGATGAGCCGGTGCTGAATTTCTCCGGTGGCGAAAAGGCCCGTCTGGCCCTGGCGTTGATCGCATGGGAACGCCCGAACCTGTTGCTGCTCGACGAACCGACCAACCACCTCGACCTGGAAATGCGCCTGGCGCTGACCATGGCGTTGCAGGAATTCAGTGGCGCGGTACTGGTGGTGTCTCACGATCGGCATTTGCTCAAGAGCACCACCGATAACTTCTATCTGGTCGCGGACGGCAAGGTCGAGGAGTTCGATGGCGACCTCGAAGACTACGCCCGTTGGCTGGTCGAATACCGTCAGCGCAACGCTCCGGTCAGCCCGGACAAAACCGACAAGAAGGCCCAGCGCCAGGCCGCTGCTGCGTTGCGTCAGCAACTGGCACCGCACAAGCGTGAAGCCGACAAGCTTGAAGCCGAACTGGGCAAGCTCCACGAGAAACTGGCCAAGGTCGATGCCAGCCTCGGCGACAGCGACATCTACGAGCCCGCGCGCAAGAACGAATTGCGTGATCTGCTGGCCGAGCAGGCCAAACTGAAAGTGCGCGAAGCCGAGCTGGAAGAGGCGTGGATGCAAGCCCTGGAGACGCTGGAAAGCATGCAGGCGGAGCTGGAGGCGCTGTCCTGATGGACGCGTTCAGGCTGTCGCTTCCGGCCATGTGGGTCGAGCCGATCTGGCTCGGCGTGCAGATTCTGCTGATCCTGCTGGCCGGCTACCTCGCCCAGCGCTTTGTCGCCAAATGCCTGACTCGCCTGGGTGAGCGCTATCCGTTTCCGCCGCAGCTGCTGATGCCGCTGCGCGGTGGCTTGCGCTGGCTGATCATGGGCAGTGCGCTGATCTTCGTGCTTGAGCGCCTTGGCGTATCGGCGACGGTGTTGTGGACGGCGCTGTCGGGATTCGTCGCGGTGGCGGCGGTGGCGTTCTTCGCAATGTGGAGTGTGCTGTCGAATCTGCTCTGCGCGATTCTGATTTTTACCGTCGGGCCGTTTCGGCTCGGTGATGTGGTCGAGTTGGTGGACACCACCGACAAGCCCGGTGTCAAAGGCCGGGTGGTGGCGATCAATCTGCTCTACACCACGCTGATCGAGGCTGAGGAATTGGGCACGGGTAGCGCGATGGTGCAGGTGCCGAACAGTCTGTTCTTCCAGCGCTCCGTGCGGCGCTGGCGCGGCAGTGATGTGTTTGCTTCGAGCAGTTTCGAGAAGTAGCCCGCCAATACGGGGTTGCGTCCGTAACCTCCTACAAAAAAACGATAGTCATCCGCCTGAAACCACATTAATTTGCACGTTTGGTACGAGTCCGAGTCGAGGTGTGCGATGGAGCTTCAAACATGGCTGGCATTCTTTGCCGCCTGCTGGGTGATCAGTCTGTCCCCGGGCGCCGGCGCCATTGCGTCGATGTCCAGCGGTCTGCAATACGGTTTCTGGCGTGGTTACTGGAATGCCCTCGGCCTGCAAATCGGCCTCGCGGTGCAGATTGCGATTGTCGGCGCCGGTGTCGGCGCAGTCCTCACCGCCTCGGCTACGGCGTTCCATGCGATCAAATGGTTTGGTGTGGCCTACCTGGTTTATCTGGCGATCAAGCAATGGCGCGCGCTGCCCATGGACATGAGTGATGACGCGGCGGTGCGGCCGATCGGCAAGCCGCTGGCACTGGTGTTCCGTGGTTTTCTGGTGAACATCAGCAACCCCAAGGCACTGATTTTCATGCTGGCGGTGCTGCCGCAGTTCATCAATCCCCACGCACCGCTGCTGATCCAGTATCTGGTGATCGGCGCGACCATGATCTGCGTCGATCTGATCGTCATGGCCGGCTACACCGGTCTGGCGTCGAAAGTGCTGCGGTTGCTGCGCACGCCCAAACAGCAGAAACGCATGAACCGCACGTTTGCCGGGCTGTTCATCGGTGCGGCGGCGTTTATGGCGACGTTGCGCAAAGCAGCGGTTTAAAAACCCGCAGGCATAAAAAAGGCGACCTATTGAGGTCGCCTTTTTCATTTGTGGCAGGGGGTTTTAGCGCAAAATCACCGGCGCGGTATCACGCGGCAGATTGTTGCGCGGCTGCGGCTCGCGCGGCTGCTCGTAACCGCCACCGCCGAGCTGTTGGCTCAGTTGCCCGGCCACGTCCTCACCCAGCGCCTTCGACACCTCACGCACCACCCGTGGGCGGTTCAGCGAGACCTTGATGTCGCGGTGGTTCACCAGTTTGGTGTCCTGCGCTTCACCCATCGCCGTGAAGGCCGACGTGATCTCAAAGGTCTTGGTGTTGATCAGGCTGAAGTCCGCCACCAACGTCAGGCCCAGCACTGCCGAATAGCTGTCGGTGTGCGCCAGCTCGTTCATGTCCTGGGTGAAGTCGATGTCCGATACGGTACCGAACAGAACATAGTCGGCGCCCTTGAAGTTACCGGCCTTGATCCGCTTGATCACGTCGTAGATATCACCCTTGGACGACGCGGTGTACGGCGTGCCTTGCACCAGCTGGAACATGCCGGTGCGCAGGATTTCACCTTTGATGTCGCCAGTGAATTTACGCAGTTCGGTTTGTTCGATGTAGCTGGTGGTCGCTTCGAGCTCGTTGTAGTTCGAAGAACCGCTGGAGCTGTAGTAACCCTCGCGGTAATTGCTCTGCGCCGAAACGATGTGGATGTATTGCTCCACACGTTCCTGGTACGCCAGATCTGTCACCGCGACTTTCGGGGCCGCTTGCACGCTGAACGCGCAAGCCAGGGCCATCATGCCAATCCATGTGCGCATCGATTAACGCTCCGTGGTTTTGCGGATCTCTTTTTCGTCCATCCACTCGGCCAGACCGCTTTCAACGTCGATCAATTGCAGGCTGAATTTGTAGAAGACGTCCTTGTAATCGCTGCTGCGCTTGACGATCGAGCTGATCGAGCCTTCGATGCGGTACTTGGCGGCGATCATGTTACCGGTCTTGGCCACGGTGCTCTTCTTGTACAGGCCGCTCTGGTTTTGCAGCTTGAGCTGGTCAACCTGGCTCTGCATCGCGTTGTTGTCGCTGGCAAAGCGCGCAACGCCAGTCTTCATCAGTTGGGTCTTGATGCTGGTGGTGATTTCGCGGGTGTCGATGTACTCGCTGGTCTTGTTCTTCACATCGTAGACCTGAACCACCGGACGGCCCTGCAGAATGCCGGACTGGGCCAGGGAGCGGGTCATCGACTCGGCGATCATTTGCAGGTCGGTCGAACCGAATTCGTTGGTCACGGTTTCAACCGCTTTGGTGTCGCCGTAGCTGATGTTCTTGCTGCCCAGGGTCGGCGAAGTATTGGCGCAACCGGAGGCCAGCAGGGCGATGACGGCGATGCAGGAAAAGCGTGCAAACATGGGAATGCTCTCTAAAACAGGAAGAGTGGGTCGGGCTTAAGGCGTCTTGAGTTCCAGACGGAAGTCCACGGCTTTCGGGGTCGGGGCGATGCCCTGGATGAAGCTGGTCTGCGCGCCGTACATCATCTGGCTTTTCCAGACTTCTTCCTCGGCAATCGGGAAACCTTCCGGGCCGAGCCAGGCGAAGCGGTAGTAGAACGTCTTGTTGCTGTTGAGGGTGTTGCTCAACTGCACGTTGACGGTCATGAAGCCGTTTTCGCGCGCGACGCGCATGGCACCGACGACGATGTGTTTCTGCGGCCCCATGGCCACGACCTTGCTCGCGGCGCTGCCCGGCTCCGGTGGCGGCGGGGTAGCGCAGCCGGTGGCCAACAAGGCGAGGGCGGCAACGGCGATGAGTTTGAAGTGCATGCAAAGACTCCGTTCTTAAGGTTGTTTGATGCTGGCGACGTTGGTCGCGCCGGCGCTCGGGATCACGTGGGCGGCGAGACCGCCGGCGAACACCTGATTGCCCACGGCGCGCAGGCTGATCACCTGATAACGCTGATCAACAGTGACCTTGACCACTGAACCGCCTACGGCACTCGGCAGGGTGACTTGGTGTTCACCTTTCTTCAAGCGCAGACGCACCACTTGGGTGTTGTCCGGCAAGGTGCGCCACGTACGGGTATCGGCACCTTCGAGCACCGCTGAAGAGATACCGACGGCCAGACCGGCCAGCGGGTTGGTTTCGTTGATTTTCTTCTGCGCCACACCTTTGGTGATCGCACGCACGGTGGTGCGCAGGATGATCCCCGGCATGTCATCGCGCAGAGCACGGCGGGACATGGCGGTGGTGCTGTTGAGGGCCGTCAGGTTGACCTGCTGGCCGTCGACACCGATCTGTGCGAACGGCGCGGTGGAGGTGTCAGGTTTGATGATCGGGAACGACAAAGGCGTGATCACCACGTTGTTGGAAATTGGCAGTGGCAGCGGCACGCGGATGGAGTCGCGCGATGGCGCCAGACCGCTTTGCACCACGATCAGGATGTCGCTGTCATCGCTCTTGACCGGTTTGTCGAGGTTGACCAGCGCCTGCTCCAGCAGCGGCGTGTTCGGGCGCAGTTCGGCCGCTTTGCGGTAGCCCGGCGCAGCCAGGTCTTTTTCACCCAGGGCTTCGTAGACGAAACCGGCCAGGTAATGGCTGAACGCACTCTGGTAGCTGTTCTTCAGGCTGACCACTTCCGGTGCGTCGAGGCTGGCGACCGGGTAGCCTTGCAGGTCTTTGTACTGAGTCTTGATGCCTTCTTTCTCGGCCTCTTCCTCGCTCTTGAGGTATTCCTTGTCACGCAGGTCGGCGATCACCGCTTCACGTTCGTGGGTCCTCTTGATTGCAGTGCGTGCGCCGTCGAAGTCATTGACCGCCAGCAGGTTCAGGGCCATCTGCGTGGTCAGCATGACTTTTTCGTAGTCGTAGCCTTCGTAGCGGCGCACTTTGTCGTTGACGATGAAGCTGCCGAACTGGGCCAGATATTTGCCAGTGTCGAGCTTGACCGAGTCTTCCCACTGACCAACCACCTGGTCGGCGCTGGTCCAGGCATTCTGGCTGCCGGACAGGTCGCCCTTGGCGCGCAGCAATTCACCTTTTTCGAAGTAATAGAGCAGGTCTTTGTCTGGGCCGGCGTTGTTCTTTTCCAGCAGGGTCAGCGCGGCATCGACGTTGCCGGAAGCTAGTTGCTGGTTGGTCTGGGCCAGTTCGGAGTCGTAGTTGCGAAACGCCGAACAGCCGGACAGCAGAGTGATAGCGCTGAGCGCGATCAGAGTAGGGGCGCGGAATGCCATGGGGGTACTTCTTCCCTGGAGTAGCTACAGCCGCGGATGCTGGTCGGGCTGGTGTGACCCATCGACAGTGGCGTTGGCCTCCTGCCAATTCCTCATAACCAGAGGAGCTTTAATGCCGCATCGCGATAGCGCGGGCGCGGCATTATAGGCGTGTGGTGCTGGCTATGTAATAGCTTTTTAATTTCACTGGTTAGTTAGGTGCCATTACTGCCCGGCGCTGCCAACGTTCGTAGGTGCTGGTGCTTCGGGTAGCACCAGCGTAGACCCCACGTAGTAGTTCTTGCCCATGAATACCCGCAGATTGAGCACTTGATGGTGCTGATCGACGCGCACGGTGAACCCGTCCTCTGCACGGAAGTACGGAAAGCGAACGCGATGCAGGCCTTTTTTCAGGCGTAGCCGGGCGACCAGGGTTTTGTCCGGCAGTGTGCGCCAGGTCCGCGTGTCAGCCTCTTCGAAAGGATCATGCTCGGTGACTACCAGCGAAGCCTTGGCCGGATTGCGTTCGTTCTCTTGAGCTTGGCTGATGGCGGCCATGTTGGCGCGGAACATGGCGCGAGAAATGATCGCCGGCATGTCATCGCGCAAGGTACGCATGGCCATGTCAGTAACGCTGTTGATCATCGTCAACGGGTATTGTTGTCCGTCGACGAGCACGCTCGGTACAGGAGGTGTGATGGTATCGGGCAGCATCACCGGAAACGAGATCGGCGCGACAATCGTCAGGTTTTCGTTCAACCGCACCGGGATCGGCACTTGCACCGAACTGCGCGCCGGAGCAAACCCGGCCTGGACAACGACCAGAACCTCGCTTTCATCTGCTGCCGGCGGGGGCTTGTCCAGATTGCGCAAGGCTTTTTCGAGAAACGGCACACCCGGACGCAATTCGATAGCCTGCCGATAACCGGGTGCCGCGAGGCCGCGTTCACCCAAGGCTTCATACGTGAAACCCGCCAGGTAATGGCTGAACGCACTCTGGTAGCCGTTCTTCAGTTCAACCACTTGCGGGGCGTCGAGGACGGCGACCGGATAGCCTTGCAGATCCTTGTAATGCAACGTGATTCCCTGGCTCTTGGCCTGCTCTTCAGCTTCTTCGTATTGCCGTTCCCGCTGACGCGCAATCAGGGTTTCGCGCTCGTGGGTTTTCTTGATGTCGGCACGCGCACCGTCGAAATCGTTTTCCGCCAGTTGGTTGAGGGCCATCTCTGTGGTCAGCATGACTTTTTCGTAGTCGTAGCCTTCGTAGCGCAGCAACTTGTCATTGACCAGCATCGTGCCCATTTCGTTGCCGAACCGGGTCAGCAGCTTCATGGCGCCGGATGGGTTGGCCTCTTCGCGCTGGAAAATCATCCGGTCAGCCGTGCGCCAGGCTTCCTGACTTTGCGGCAAGGCCGTGCCGGCGCTGAGAATGGCGCCTCTTTCCAGGTAATACAGCAGATCCTTGTCTTCCCAGGGATTGTGCAGCTCCAACAGGTAGAGCGCTTCGTTGAGTTCGCCCTTGGCCATCTCATCGATGGTCTGCTGCATCTCCGAATCGTAATCGCGGTAAGCGGCGCAACCGCTCAGGTGCACGATGGCGCTGAACAACAGAAAAAACGGCAGGCAATGGCGCATCAAGACAGCATCTTCCTTGAACGTCGGGGCGGCGAGGTGACGCATTATAGTGGCGGTTTGCAGAGGCCGGGGCATATGACCAGCGACACTATTGCCCGCGGTATCCTCAAGCCCGGCATGTCGCGCTCAAAGTGCAGGTGGTTACGTTAAAAAACGACCGTAGCGCCGACAAAGCTTGAGTGAATCTCATTGGGAGTGAACAATGTGTTACTTCGTATTACCAATTGAGATTCGTTCATGACTGCGCCGTCCCGTTTTCTGGCCTGGCTGTTGTTCCCGTTGTGCGCTCTGAGTTGCTCCAACCTGCTGGCCGATACGGTGGAAGGCGCGCCGCAAGCCCTGCACATGCTCGATTACATCAGTGCCGACTATCCGCCGACGGTGGACGCGGGCAAGGTCATCGACGACGCCGAGTATCGCGAGCAGCTGGAATTCATTCAGGTGTTGCAGGGGCTGATCGCAGAGTTGCCTGGCAAACCGGAGAAGGCAGGACTGGAACAAGGCGTGATTGCCTTGCGTGCAGCCGTCACCGCACGGCAGAACGGCGCGGACGTTGCCCGTCAGGCGCGGCAGTTGGGTGCGAAGCTGGCCGCGGCTTATGAAGTCAGCCAGGCACCGGTCATCACCCCCGATCCGGCGCGTGCAGCACCGCTCTTCGCCCAGCATTGCTCGGTGTGCCACGGTGAAACCGGTGCCGGCGATGGTCCGGCCGGTGTTGGTCTGGTGCCGCCCCCGGCTAACCTGCGCGATGCCGCACGTCTGGACCACCTGAGTCTGTACGCGATCTACAGCACCCTCGGTCAAGGCGTCGAAGGCACCGACATGCCGTCCTTTGCCGATCAATTGGACGACCGCCAGCGTTGGGACATGGCGACCTATGTCGCCGGGCTCAGCGCCGATGCCTCGGCCGCCAAAGCCGAGAAAACCTATAACATCGCCGACCTGGCCCGCCAGACTCCGGCCGAAGTGCAGATCGCTGAAGGCCCGCAAGCCGCCGCGACGTTCCGCGCCCAGCGTGCGCAGCCGCCGCAGGTCAAGCGTGGCCCGGCGCAGTTGCTCGACTACACCGCAGCGACGCTGGACAAGAGCCTCGCGGCCTACCGCGCCGGCGAACACGATCAGGCCTACGATCTGTCGGTGGCGGCGTATCTGGAAGGTTTCGAACTGGTCGAGAGTTCGCTGGATAACGTCGATGCCAACGTGCGCAAGGACACTGAAAAATCCCTGATGGCTTATCGGCAGTCGTTGCAGGACGGTTTGCCGGTGGCACAGGCCGAACAGCGTCTCGACGCGGCCAAGGCCAAGCTCAAGGAGTCTGCCGGCCTGTTGGGTAACGATGGCCTGAGCTGGTCGCTGAGTTTCATTTCCGGCCTGCTGATCCTGCTGCGTGAAGGCCTGGAAGCGATTCTGGTGCTGGCGGCGATTCTCGCGTTCCTGCGCAATACCGGCCAGCAATCGGCGGTGCGTAGCGTCAATGTCGGTTGGGGCCTGGCATTGCTGGCCGGCCTCGGTACCTGGGCGTTAGCGGCGTATGTGATTGATGTCAGCGGCTCGCAACGCGAATTGCTTGAGGGCGCTACGGCGCTGTTCGCCAGCGTGATGGTGTTGTGGCTCGGCGTGTGGATGCACGATCGCCGCCACGCAGCGGCCTGGCAGGATTACATCAAGAGCAGTCTGGTCGGTGGGGGCGGGCGTTTCGGCTTTGCGATCCTGGCGTTCTTCTCGGTGTATCGCGAGCTGTTCGAAGTGATCCTGTTTTACGAAACCCTGTGGCTGCAAGCCGGCCCGGCCGGACACAACGCGGTACTGGCCGGTGGCGCGACAGCGTTGGTGCTGCTGGTCGGTCTGGCGTGGGTAATCCTGCGTGGTTCGGCGAAGTTGCCGTTGGCGTTGTTCTTCAGCATCAATGCTGCGCTGCTGTGCGCGCTGTCGGTGGTGTTTGCCGGGCATGGCGTCAAGGCGTTGCAGGAGGCTGGGATCTTCGGTACGCGGCCGGTGGCGTTCTTTGATTTCGACTGGCTGGGCATTCATGCCGATGCGTATTCGCTGACCGCGCAGGCGGTGGCGATGGTCGCGATTGTTGTGCTGTACAGCCGCAGTCGCAGGGCTGAGAGCAAGCGTGTAGCCGCTTAACAGCATTCGCTGCGCTCACACTCGCGGGATGAGGAATAGATGATGCGTGTTTGGATCGATGCCGACGCCTGTCCACGGGCGGCGAAGGATCTGGTGGTGAAGTTCGCGCTCAAGCGCCAGTTCGAAGTGGTGCTGGTGGCCGGGCAGCCGCAGATTAAACCGGGGTTGGCCATCGTCAAATTGATCGTGGTGCCGAGCGGCCCGGACGCGGCGGACGATTATCTGGTCGAGCACGCCGTGCCCGGTGAGCTGGTGATCTGCAGCGACATTCCGCTGGCCGATCGGCTGGTGAAAAAGGGTGTGGCGGCGCTGGACCCGCGGGGCAAGGAGTTTGATGCGCAGAACATGGGCGAGCGGTTGGCGGTGCGCAACCTGTTCACCGATCTGCGTGAACAGGGCCAGATGAGCGGCGGTCCGGCGCCATTTGGTGATCGCGAGAAGCAGGCGTTTGCCAATGCATTGGACCGGATTCTGACCCGGCTCACCCGCAAAACCTGAGTCCTGCACTGACCCGGTGGGAGCGGGCTCGCTCGCGAAAGCGCTGAGTCATTCAACTCAAAGTTGGCTGATACGACACCTTCGCGAGCAAGCCCGCTCCCACACAGGTTTTGTTTGCAGTCAGGCTCAGACGTCGTTTTCGTGGGTCAACTCAAGTACGCGGTCAACGAGTTTGTTGATCCCGGACGCCGCTTCACTGATGTTCTGCGCCAGCATGTAAGCCGGGGTGGTCACCAGTTTGCGCGCCTTGTCTTCGATGATGTCGCCCACCGCGCACTCTTCGTGGCTGGCGCCCATCTTGTTCATCGCCGTGGCGGTGTCGGCATCGTTGCCGATGGTGCAGGTCACGCCAGGGCCATAGATTTTTGCGGCCAGTGCCGGCGAGATGCAGATCAGCCCTACCGGTTTGCCCGCTTCGGCAAATGCCTCGGCCAAGGCCAGCACGTCGGGCTGCACGGTGCAGCCGGCGCCTTCGATGGCGAAGTTAGACAGGTTTTTCGCCGCACCAAAACCACCCGGCACGATCAGGGCATCGAAGTCTTCAACGTCGGCCTGGCGGATGTCCTTGATGTTGCCGCGGGCGATGCGCGCCGATTCGACCAGCACATTGCGCGACTCGGGCATTTCTTCGCCGGTCAGGTGATTGATCACATGCAATTGCGCAATGTCGGGGGCGAAGCACTGCACCTGCGCGCCGCGTTGATCGAGGCGCAGCAGGGTGATGACGCTTTCATGGATTTCGGCGCCGTCGTACACGCCGCTGCCGGACAGGATCACTGCAACTTTTTTGCTCATGGGTTTCTCTCCAGATTCATGGCGCTAAATGTCCACTAATTTGTCGCGCGTTGCCATAGGGTTAATGGGCGGCCAAGCCTAGGATCTGTCCTAAGGTCTCCCGTCAGGACGCGTCATGGACTTCATTCTCTATGCGGTGCCGTTTTTCTTCGTGTTGATCGTGGTTGAACTCATCGCTGACCGTTGGCGTGGGGTCAGCCACTATCGCCTGGCCGATGCGGTGAACAGCATCAGCACCGGCGTGCTGTCCACCACCACCGGCCTGCTGACCAAGGGCGTGGGGCTGTTGACCTATGCCTTTGCCCTGGAACATCTGGCGCTGCTCAGGCTGCCGGCGGACAGCGTTTGGGTCTGGGTGCTGGCCTTCGTCCTTTACGACTTTTGCTATTACTGGCTGCACCGCATGGGCCATGAGCGAAACATCCTCTGGGCCGCGCATTCGGTGCATCACCAGAGCGAGGAGTACAACCTCTCGACGGCGTTGCGCCAGACCAGCACCGGTTTTCTGCTGAGCTGGATCTTCTACCTGCCGATGGCCGTGTTCGGCGTGCCGCTGCTGGTGTTCGTCAGCGTTGCGGCGCTGAATCTGCTTTATCAATTCTGGGTGCACACCCGGCACATCCCCAAGCTCGGATGGTTCGAGTGGTTCTTCGTCACGCCGTCCAATCATCGGGCTCACCATGCACAGAATGCTCTCTACATGGATCGCAACTACGGTGGGGTGTTCATTCTTTGGGATCGGTTGTTCGGTACGTTTCAGGAAGAAGACGACAACGAACCGGTGATTTTTGGCGTGACCACGCCGTTGGCGAGCTGGAACCCGCTGTGGGCCAATCTGCAGTTTTATGCGCAGTTGTGGAGCGACGCGCGCCGGGCCGAGCGCAAATGGGACAAGCTGCGGATCTGGTTCATGCGCACCGGGTGGCGGCCAGCGGATGTCGCGGCCAGGTACCCGATGAACAAGCCGGACTTGAGCCAGTTCCGCAAGTTTGAAGTGTCGATCGACAGCCGCCAGCAGTGGTATGTGGTGGCGCAGTTTGGCGTCTATATCGCGCTGGGCAGTTATTTGATGAATCTGGAACGCAGCTTGCCGGTCGCCGCGTTGATACTCGGCTGGGGGGCTGTGGCGTTCGGTGTGTTTGCGTTGGGCGTGGCCCTGGAGAATCGGCCGTGGGCGCTGAAGGTCGAGCTGCTGCGGCTGGCATCGAACCTGGCGTTGGTGTGGCTGGCGCCGTTGGTTGGGCTTTGGCCGGCCAGCCCGGTGGCGTGGGCTGGCGTGCTCAGTTACAGCCTGCTCAGTGGCATCGGGCTGTACGTGTGTCGCCTGCGACTTACTCGGCTGGCGTCTTAGGCTCCGCTGATTTGGCCAATTGAGCTTTCTGGAGTTGCTCGTCTTCGTAGATCTTCTTCGCCAGACGAGCATTCTTGAAGCGGCGACGCAGCCACAGGCCAACGCCCAGTATCAGCAATGCACCCAGTACCCACAGCTCGTATTTCTTGATGCTGCCGAGCATGCCTTCCAGTACCGCTCCGAAGTGGTAAGCCGCCGCGGCCAGCGCAGTGGCCCAGATCGCCGCGCCAATGCCGTTGAGCAGCAAGTAACGGCCCGGCGGATACCCCGACAGGCCGATCGCCACCGGCATCACTGTGCGCAAGCCGTAAACAAAGCGGAAGCTCAGGACCCAGATATCAGGATGCTTGCGAATGTGCTCCAGCGCGCGGTCACCCATCAGTTGCCAGCGCGGTTTGCGCGCCAGTAATTTGCGCCCATGCTTGCGGCCGAGGAAGTACCACAGCTGATCGCCGGCATAGCTGCCCAGGAACGCCACGACCACCACGATGTTGATGTCCATGTAACCGCGGAACGCGAGGAAGCCTGCGAGCACCAGGATGGTTTCGCCTTCGAAGAACGTGCCTAGAAAAAGGGCAAAGTAGCCGAAGTCATGCAGAAATTGTTGGAGCATTGTCTGGGTGCTGGCGAAATGAACGCGCAGCCTACCCCTTCGGACACATTCAGGAAAGTATCGAGATGTGTCTCGACGTGAACAATTCCTACACTGAGAATGGAATACGCCTACCTGTCACAGGTCTCACACAACTGTCATCTGTTGGTCATAATGGCCGTCTATAACTGTCACGCTCGCCCGTTTGCGCGGGCTCAGGAGTCTGCCGTGAGCTTTACCCCTGCCAACCGTTTGTTCCCCGCCACCCGCCTGCGTCGCAATCGCCGCGATGATTTTTCGCGTCGGCTGGTGCGGGAAAATGTGCTGACGGTCGATGATCTGATCCTGCCAGTCTTTGTGCTTGACGGTGAAAATCGTCGCGAAGCAGTGGCCTCGATGCCGGGTGTAGAGCGCTTGACCATCGACCTGTTGCTTGAAGAAGCCGCCCAATGGGTCGAGCTGGGCATTCCGGCAGTGGCGTTATTCCCGGTTACACCCGCAGAACTCAAATCCCTCGACGCCGCCCAAGCCTGGAACCCTGAAGGTATCGCCCAGCGCGCCACTCGCGCTCTGCGTGCTCGTTTCCCGGAACTGGGCGTGATCACCGACGTGGCGCTCGATCCGTTCACCACCCACGGTCAGGACGGCATTCTCGACGAAGAAGGCTACGTGCAGAACGACATCACTGTCGACGCACTGGTGCGCCAGGCCTTGTCGCACGCCGAGGCCGGCGCTCAGGTAGTCGCGCCATCGGACATGATGGACGGGCGCATTCAGGCGATCCGCGAAGCGCTGGAAATCGCCGGCCACGTCAACGTGCGGATCATGGCCTACTCGGCCAAGTACGCCAGCGCCTATTACGGCCCGTTCCGCGATGCCGTGGGTTCGGCCTCGAACCTGGGCAAGGCGAACAAAGCCTCTTATCAGATGGACCCGGCCAACAGCGACGAAGCGCTGCACGAAGTCGGTGCGGACTTGTCTGAAGGCGCGGACATGGTCATGGTCAAACCCGGCATGCCGTACCTGGACATTCTTTTGCGGGTAAAAGATGCCTTCAAAGTGCCGACCTTCGTCTATCAGGTTAGCGGCGAATACGCCATGCACATGGCGGCGATCCAGAATGGCTGGTTGAGCGAGGCGGTGATTCTTGAATCACTGACCGCCTTTAAACGTGCCGGCGCTGATGGCATCCTGACTTACTTTGCTGTCCGCGCCGCTCAATTGTTACGAGAGCAGAAATAGCCCTCCCAGGAACATTCAATGAATACCGAAGGACTCACTGAAGTTGCAGTAAAAGAAGCTCAGCCGGTGGTGGAGCAGATCACCGAAACCCCACCGGAACTCGAGCCTGCGCCGCCCGCGCCGGTCGCCGAACCCGCTGCGGCAGCGCCGGTGATCGCTATTCCGGGCCTGGATGACAGCAGCCTGTACATCCACCGCGAGCTCTCGCAATTGCAGTTCAACATCCGCGTGCTGGAGCAGGCGCTGGACGAGTCCTACCCGTTGCTGGAGCGATTGAAGTTCCTGCTGATCTTCTCCAGCAACCTCGACGAATTCTTCGAAATTCGCGTCGCTGGTCTCAAGAAGCAAATCACCTTCGCCCGTGAACAGGCCGGCGCCGATGGTCTGCAACCGCATCAGGCGCTGGCGCGGATCAGTGAGCTGGTACACGGTCACGTTGACCGTCAGTACGCGATCCTCAATGACATCCTGTTGCCTGAGCTGGAAAAGCACCAGGTGCGCTTCATCCGTCGCCGCCACTGGACGACCAAGATCAAAACCTGGGTGCGCCGTTATTTCCGCGACGAGATCGCGCCGATCATCACCCCGATCGGCCTCGACCCGACGCACCCGTTTCCGTTGCTGGTGAACAAGAGCCTGAACTTCATCGTCGAGCTCGAAGGCATTGACGCCTTCGGTCGTGACTCCGGTCTGGCGATTATCCCGGCGCCGCGTTTGCTGCCGCGAATCATCAAGGTGCCGGAAGAAGTCGGCGGCGCGGGCGACAACTATGTGTTCCTGTCGTCGATGATCCATGCTCACGCCGATGACCTGTTCCAGGGCATGAAGGTCAAGGGCTGCTACCAGTTCCGCCTGACCCGGAACGCCGACCTGGCGCTCGATTCCGAAGACGTCGAAGACCTTGCCCGCGCCCTGCGTGGCGAGCTGTTCTCGCGGCGTTACGGCGATGCGGTGCGTCTGGAAGTTGCCGATACTTGCCCGAAACACCTGTCGGACTACCTGCTCAAGCAATTCAACCTGAGCGAGACCGAGCTGTACCAGGTCAACGGCCCGGTCAACCTGACGCGTCTGTTCAGCATCACCGGTCTGGACAGCCATCCGGAGCTGCAATACACGCCGTTTACGCCGCAGATCCCGAAACTGCTGCAAAACAGCGAGAACATTTTCAGCGTGGTCAGCAAGCAGGATATTTTGCTGCTGCACCCGTTCGAGTCGTTCACCCCGGTGGTCGACCTGCTGCGCCAAGCGGCGAAAGACCCGCACGTTCTGGCCGTGCGCCAAACGTTGTACCGCTCCGGCGCCAACTCCGAGATTGTTGATGCGCTGGTGGATGCCGCGCGTAACGGCAAGGAAGTGACGGCGGTCATCGAGTTGCGAGCGCGCTTTGACGAAGAGTCCAACCTGCAACTGGCCAGTCGTCTGCAAGCGGCCGGTGCGGTGGTGATCTACGGCGTGGTCGGCTTCAAGACCCACGCCAAGATGATGCTCATTCTGCGGCGCGAGGCCGGCGAGATCGTGCGTTACGCGCACCTCGGCACCGGTAACTACCATGCCGGTAACGCCCGCCTGTACACCGACTACAGCCTGCTGACTTCCGATGACGCCTTGTGCGAAGACGTTGGCAAACTGTTCAGCCAGTTGATCGGCATGGGTAAAACGCTGCGCATGAAAAAACTGCTGCACGCGCCGTTCACCCTCAAGAAGGGCATGCTCGACATGATCGCCCGCGAGACGCAGTTTGCGCTCGATGGCAAACCGGCGCACATCATCGCCAAGTTCAACTCGCTGACCGATCCGAAGATCATCCGCGCGCTGTACAAGGCCAGCCAGTCAGGCGTGCGCATCGACCTGGTGGTGCGCGGCATGTGCTGCCTGCGTCCGGGCATCGCCGGGGTTTCGCACAACATTCATGTGCGCTCGATCATTGGTCGCTTCCTTGAGCACACCCGCGTGTTCTACTTCCTCAACGGTGGCGAGGAGCAGATGTACCTTTCCAGCGCCGACTGGATGGAGCGCAACCTCGACAAGCGTGTCGAGACTTGCTTCCCGGTGGAAGGCAAGAAGCTGCTGACTCGCGTGAAGAAAGAGCTGGAGCTGTACCTGACCGACAACACCCATAGCTGGAGCCTGCAGTCGGATGGCCGCTACATCCGCAACACGCCAACCGGCAACCAGAACCCGCGCAGTGCGCAGGCGACGTTGCTGGATCGGTTGGGCAGCCCGATTTTGCCGGTGAGCAGCTAAGCTTCGGCTCAAGCGCAATAAAAAAGGCGATCCCTCGGGATCGCCTTTTTTGTATCTGCTCAATGTGTCAGTGCACGGTGAGGACAATCCCGACCCGGGCCAGCCAATCCGCCTCAAGCCCGAAATCCGCCTGTGTCAGTTGGTTCTCGTCCAGCCAGTGTTCCGGGAACTCCACTTCCAGACTGTCGCCATTGGCATGCAGCACCACCTGCGGCATCGCCTGAGTGCCACGAATGTGGTGGAACAGAATCGCAAAGCGCAGCAGCACGCACAGGCGGATCAGCTTGATACCGTCATCGCCGAACTCGGCGAATTTGTCCTTGGGAATGTTGCGGCGGTGGCCGCGAACCAGCAGTGCGAGCATTTGCTGGTCTTCACGGGAGAACCCGGCCAGATCCGAGTGCTCGATCAGGTAGGCGCCGTGCTTGTGGTAGTGATAGTGGGCGATGTCCAGGCCGACTTCGTGCACTTTCGCCGCCCAACCGAGCAGTTCGCGCCAGATACCGTCATCCAGTTCCCAATCCACAGCGACCTGATCGAAGGCGTGCAGGGCTTTGCGTTCGACCCGTGCCGCTTGCTCCAGGTCGACGTGATAGCGCTCCATCAACGAGGTCAGGGTGCGTTCGCGCACGTCTTCGTGATGATGACGGCCAAGCAGGTCGTAGAGCACGCCTTCACGCAGCGCGCCGTCGCAATGATCCATGCGTTGCAGTTCGAGGGCGTCGAAGATCGCCTCGAGAATCGCCAGACCTGCCGGGAAAATCGCCCGACGGTCAGGTTTGATGCCGTCGAAATCGATCTTGTCGACATCGCCGAGCTTGAACAGTCGGCGTTTGAGCCAGGCCAGGCCTTCGGCATTCACCTCGCCAGTACCATGCCCGCCGGCCTTTAGCGCCAGGCCGATGGCGCGGATGGTGCCCGAGGAGCCGATGGCTTCATCCCAGGTCAGGCGATGCAGGGCGTGTTCGATGCTCATGATCTCCAGCCGCGCCGCCGTGTACGCCTGAGCGTAACGGGCCGGGGTGATCTTGCCGTCCTTGAAATAGCGCTGGGTGAAGCTGACGCAGCCCATTTGCAGGCTTTCACGCAGCAGCGGTTCGAAGCGCTGCCCGATGATGAATTCGGTGCTGCCGCCGCCGATGTCGGCGACCAGACGCTTGCCCGGGGTGTCGGCGAGGGTGTGCGACACACCCAGATAGATCAGGCGCGCTTCTTCACGGCCGGAGATGACTTCCACCGGATGGCCGAGGATTTCTTCGGCGCGATGAATGAATTCCAGGCGATTGCGCGCTTCGCGCAGGGCGTTGGTGCCGACGATGCGCACGGCGCCCAGTGGCATGCCGTTGATCAGTTGGGCAAAGCGCTTGAGGCAATCGAGGCCACGCTGCATCGATTCTTCGTTGAGTTGGCGTTCATCGTTGATGCCAGCGGCCAACTGTACCTTCTCCCCGAGGCGTTCGAGAATGCGGATCTCGCCGTTCTGGGCCTTGGCCACGACCATGTGAAAGCTGTTGGAGCCCAGGTCGATAGCGGCGATCAGGGACAGATTCTTGGCTTGGGATTGCGGCATGGTCAGGGGGTCTCGGTCGATAACCCCGACATCGTGCCACGATCAAACGCTGACGCCAACGCGCAAGGTACAAACCGTTGATTCAGCGCATAAAAGCTTGAGACCGCGGCGTGGCCATTCGCGAGCAAGCCCGTTCCCACAGGTGACCGCGTTCCAATGTGGGAGCGGGCTTGCTCGCGAACAGGGCATCAAAGGCAATGAGGATCCATCAGGCAGTCGCTTCGACGGTACCAATGAAATTCGCCAGTTCCGCCGTCTGCGGATTGGCAAACAACACCTTCGGATCCCCCACCTCATGCACCTTGCCGTGGTGCATGAACACCAGTTTGTCGCCGACCTCGCGGGCAAAGCGCATTTCGTGGGTGACCATGATCAGCGTCATGCCTTCTTTCGCCAGTTGCCGCACCACGCTGAGCACTTCGTTGACCAGTTCCGGGTCCAGCGCCGAGGTGATTTCGTCGCACAGCAGCACCTTCGGCGACATCGCCAAAGCACGGGCAATCGCCACCCGTTGCTGTTGCCCGCCGGACAGCCGATCGGGGAATGCATCGAACTTCTCGCCCAGACCCACGCGCTCGAGCATCTTGCGCGCCAGTTCCGCTGCTTTGGCCTTCGGCACTTTTTGCACCACTTGTGGCGCAAGCATCACGTTCTCACCGACGGTCAGGTGTGGGAACAGGTTGAATTGCTGAAACACCATGCCGACTTTCTGTCGCAAGCTGCGCAGGTCGGCGCGGGCGGCGTCGAGGTATTCGCCGTCGACTTCGATCACGCCGTCGTTGATCGACTCCAGGCCATTGAGGGTGCGCAGCAAAGTGGATTTGCCCGAGCCGCTGCGACCGATGATCGCCACCACCTGGCCTTCCTCGACGCTGAGGTCGATGCCTTTGAGGACGTGGTGATCGCCGTAGTATTTATGCAGGGCGGAAATTCTAAGCAGAGGCATGCAGTCTCCTTTCCAGGTAGCGCGCACTGAGGGACAGGGGGTAACAAAGCAGGAAGTAGCCGAGGGCGACGAGGCCGTAGACCATGAACGGTTCGAACGTGGCATTGGCTAGCATGCCGCCGGTTTTGGTCAGCTCGGTAAAACCGATGATCGAGGTTACAGCGGTGCCTTTGACCACTTGCACCGAGAAACCCACGGTCGGCGCCACGGCGATGCGCAGCGCTTGCGGCAGGATCACATAGCGCAGTTGCTCCAGAGGATTGAGCGCCAGACTCGACGAAGCTTCCCACTGACCGCTGGGAATCGCCTCGACACAACCGCGCCAGATCTCTGCCAGATAGGCGCTGGTGAACAGCGTCAGGGCAATCGCGGCGGCCATCCACGGCGAGATTTCAATCCCGGCCAGCGCCACGCCGAAAAACACCAGAAATAGCTGCATCAGCAGCGGCGTGCCCTGGAACAACTCGATCCAGGTGCGGGCGATGCTGCTCGGCAAGGTGTTTTTCGAGATGCGCATGATCAGGATCAGCAGCCCGACAATGCCGCCACCAATAAATGCCACCAGCGAAAGCGCCAGCGTCCATTGCAGGCCGATGAGCAGGTTGCGCAGGATGTCCCAGAACGTGAAATCGCTCATTGGCTGCTCCTCGAAATGTAGCGCCGACCGATCCAGTTCAGCAGTTGGCGGATCAGCAGCGCCATGCACAGGTAGATCAGCGTGGTCAGCGCGTAGGTTTCAAAGGCGCGAAAGTTGCGCGACTGAATGAAGTTGGCAGCAAAGCTCAGCTCTTCGGTGGCGATCTGCGAGCACACGGCCGAGCCGAGCATGACGATGATGATCTGGCTGCTCAGCGCCGGCCAGACCTTGCCCAGCGCCGGCAGCAGCACCACATGACGAAACGCCTCGAAGCGACTCATCGCCAGCGCCGCCGCCGCTTCCAGTTGCCCGCGAGGGATTGCCTGGATGCCGGCGCGGATAATCTCGGTCGAATAGGCCCCGAGATTGATCACCATCGCCAGCACCGCCGCTTGCCACTCGGAAATCTGCACGCCCAGCGACGGCAGGCCGAAGAAGATGAAGAACAGTTGCACCAGAAAGGGCGTGTTGCGGATCAACTCGACGTAGACGCCGAAGATCGCCGAGAACGGGCGGATGTTCCACGCCCGCACCAGCGCCCCTACGATGCCCACGCCCACCCCGAGTACCGCGCCGATGGCTGTCAGCTCAAGGGTAAACAGCGCCCCGCGCAACAGCAGGTCGGTGTTCTGCACCACCGGCATGAAATCGAACTGATAAGCCATGAAGGTCTCCCGCGCAGTCGATCAGAGATCGGCCGGCAGCGGCTCTTTCAGCCAGGTTTTTGAGTTCTTTTCCAGCGCGCCGTCAGCCTTGGCGGTGGTCAGGATGTCGTTGACCTTGGTCAGCAGCGCCGCTTCGTTCTTGTTTACGCCGACGTAGACCGGCGAATCCTTGAGCTTCACTTTCAGGGCCGGAACGCGTTTCGGGTTCTTCTCGCTGATGGCGACCATCACCACGTTGCCGCTGGCGATCAGGTCAACTTGCCCGGCCAGGTAGGCGGCGATGGTCGAGTTGTTGTCTTCAAAGCGCTTGATGGTCACGCCTGCCGGGGCAACCTTGGTCAGCTCGATGTCTTCGATGGAGCCACGGGTCACGCTGATGGTTTTGCCCTTGAGGTCATCGAGGTTGGTGATCGCCGCGTCCGGTGGGCCGAACACGGCGAGGTAGAACGGCGCGTAGGCGCGGGAGAAGTCGATGACTTTTTCGCGCTCGGGGTTCTTGCCCAGGCTGGAAATCACCAGATCGACCTTGCCGGTGGTCAGGAACGGGATGCGGTTGGTGCTGTTGACCGGCGTCAGTTCAAGTTTGACCTTCAACTGATCGGCCAGCAGTTTTGCCGTGTCGATGTCCAGTCCGCGGGGCTTCATGTCGGGACCGACCGAGCCGAACGGCGGGAAGTCCTGGGGCACCGCGACTTTCAGTGTGCCGCGTTTGATTACGTCGTCCAGACCGTCGGCGTGGGCGGGGACCTGGCTGAGCAACAGGCTGGAAAACAAGGCGGCGAGGAGGGCGCTGTAACGCTTGGTCATGGACAATCTCCGGATCGGCGGGAAGTGATTTCTGCGATCTGCCACAGCACGGGCCATGCCAATACGCAGGTTTCGTCCCGCAAGACCGCATTTTCAGTGGGTTTGCTCGGTCTTACTGGTCTGAACAGTCAGGATGTTTTTCGCACTCCGATGGCGCATCGACGCTCAGCACCGAACCCTGCTGGGGCACGACTTGCCGGACTCGGTGAATAGCTTTACAACTAGCCGCACATTGGCCTGGCTCGTCTGAAAAACCATGAACTCGATCTCTCGCGCCGTACCTGAAGTGGCGCTTCAAGCGATTCGCAAACTGATCACCGAGCAGGGCTTCGGCCCGGGCGATGCCCTGCCGTCGCAACGGGATCTGGCATTGCAACTGGGCGTCAGTCGGGCGTCGTTGCGTGAAGCGCTGTCGTCACTGAGCGCGCTGGGCGTGGTCACTATTCAGCCGGGCAAGGGCGTCTTCGTGCAGTCGCCGGTAGAGCTGTCGCGTGGTGAGCATGCACCGGGCTGGTCGTTCGCCGCGCAGGCTTCGCCACTGGATATCTTCCAGTTGCGCTACGCGCTGGAGGGATTTGCGGCAGGGCTGGCGGCGGTGACGTTGAGCACGTTCGATCTGGATGCGCTGGAGGACAATGTCGCGGCGATGCGTGAACAACTGCGTGCCGGCGACTTTGAAGCGGCGGCGAAGCTGGATTTCGAATTTCACCGGCGGATCCTGCTGGCCAGCGGTAATCAGGCGATGCTGAGTATTCTCACGGCCAGTGCGGAGATCTTTCTGGAAAGCCAGAAGCTACCGTTCATCCGCGCAGAACGTGCCATGGAAACCTGGCAGGAACACCGCAAGATCCTTCGTGCGCTTGCCCGTCGGGCTTCTGGTGCGGCGCAAAAAGCCATGCAGGAACATGTGCGCAATGCCGCGCTGCGTACTGGAATCGCCTTCATCGCCCCCGCCACGGCGTGACTTGAGCTATACCCAAACTCATGGGGCACCATAGCAAGACTCAATCATCTGCGGCTTCCTGAACGGAGGAAGGGCGGATATGATGGGCCACGTTTTTTTGCTTACAACCTGGAGAATTCCATGAGCAGCGATCTTATCAAACACGTTAGCGACGCTAGCTTCGAAGCCGACGTACTCAAGGCCGAAGGCGCTGTATTGGTCGACTACTGGGCTGAATGGTGCGGCCCATGCAAAATGATCGCTCCGGTTCTGGACGAGATTGCCGAGACTTACAAAGGCAAGCTGACCGTTGCCAAACTGAACATCGACGAAAACCAGGAAACCCCGGCCAAGCACGGCGTGCGTGGTATCCCGACGCTGATGCTGTTCAAGAACGGCAACGTTGAAGCGACCAAAGTCGGCGCCCTGTCGAAGTCGCAACTGGCTGCTTTCCTCGACGCCAACATTTAAGCGTCGCCGTAAAAGGCCAAAAAAAGCCTCGCATTTTGCGGGGCTTTTTGCGTATTCAGGGCTAGACGCTCCGAAACTCAGGTGGTACATTCGGCCCCGCAATGGTTTCTCCACTGCCCCCTGCTAGCCGTCGCCGACGCACTCCTTTTCGAATAAGTACGCG
>NZ_JBIUWN010000061.1:0-739 GCF_044743485.1 Pseudomonas sp. NPDC087614
GCTATCAGCCTCGGACTCCACCGCGCCAGTCAACGGGTAGCAGCCAAGGGTACGGAAACGCACTTTCTTTTTGACGATGCGCGCTTTGTCCTCATCGGACAGGTGCTCGAGGATTCGGTCGTCGTCGATCATGATCAGCGTGCCGTTCTTCTCGATCACTTCGCGCTCGGCGGCAAAGTACAGCGGCACAATCGGGATGCCTTCGAGGTAGATGTACTGCCAGATGTCCAGTTCGGTCCAGTTCGACAACGGGAACACGCGGATGGATTCGCCCTTGTTGACCTTGCCGTTGTAGACGTTCCACAGCTCTGGACGCTGGTTTTTCGGGTCCCAGCGGTGCTTGCTGTCGCGGAACGAGTACACGCGCTCTTTGGCGCGGGATTTCTCTTCATCACGACGGGCACCGCCGAACGCTGCGTCGAAACCATGCTTGTCGAGCGCCTGCTTCAGGCCCTCGGTTTTCATGATGTCGGTGTGCTTGGCGCTGCCGTGGGTGAACGGGTTGATGTTCTGCGCCACGCCGTCCGGGTTGATGTGGGTGATCAGGTCCAGGCCCAGTTCTTCGACCATCTTGTCGCGGAACTTGTACATCTCCTGGAATTTCCACCGGGTGTCGACGTGCATCACCGGAAACGGCAGTTTGCCCGGGAAGAACGCCTTGCGTGCCAGGTGCAGCATCACGGCGGAGTCTTTACCGATGGATTACAGCATCACAAAGACTCCGCCGTGATGCTGCACC
>NZ_JBIUWN010000061.1:749-19299 GCF_044743485.1 Pseudomonas sp. NPDC087614
CGGCCACCTCGCGGATGATGTGGATGCTTTCCGCCTCCAGCTGTTTCAGATGCGTCAGTTTGTCGACCATGGCTACTCACGAAAGCTTTCTTATGAACGGCCAGCGGGCCGTGTTCGAGCGGGGAATCCTAGCACAGCGAGCTTCTTCTAATCAGGACGCCAACTAGATCGAAAGAGCATATGAATATGCCCACTCGTTTGGGCAGCAAGCGCTCTTCTGTGGGAGCGGGCTGGCTTGCGAAAGCGCAGGATCAGTCGAAATCATTTTTGAATGACACACCGCATTCGCGAGCAAGCCCCCTCCCACCTTGGATCGATGTGATACGTCAGATCGGGTTCGGGCAATCGATGAAGATGTGTTCGAGGGCGAAGCGTTTGGCCAGGTAATCGCCCAGCGCCTGCACGCCGTAGCGTTCGGTTGCGTGATGACCGGCGGCGATGAAGCTGATGTCGTTTTCCCGGGCGCTGTGGAAAGTCTGCTCAGACGCTTCACCGCTGAGAAACAGATCGACACCCGCCGCCACACCGTGATCGATATAACCCTGGCCGCCGCCAGTGCACCAGCCAACCCGACGAATCATCGCACTGCCTTCGATCAGCAACGGCTCACGACCCATGACGTCCTGCACCTTGCGGGCGAAATCACGCGCAGTGACAGGTTCGTTCAGCGAGCCGACCAGACCGACGACTTTCAGATTGTCCGGATCCAGCGGGCCTTCAACGGTGATGTCCAACTGGCGCGCCAACTGCACGTTGTTGCCGACCTCGCAATGCAGATCCAGCGGCAAGTGGTAGGCGAGCAGGCTGATGTCGTGCTTGAGCAATGTCTTCAGGCGCCGCTGTTTCATGCCAGTGACGCACGGGTTCTCGCCCTTCCAGAAGTAGCCGTGATGCACCAGCACCAGATCGGCTTCGGCCTCGACGGCGGCGTCGAGCAACGCCTGACTGGCGGTGACGCCGCTGACAATGCGCATCACCTGCGGACGGCCCTCGACCTGCAACCCGTTGGGGCAATAGTCGGCGATTTTTGCACTGCCCAGGTAACGATCGGCTTCTTCGACGAGGGTGCTGAGGGCGACGGCCATGAAAGACTCCTAAATATCCCGTTCAGAGGCGCGCGCGGCCTCGTATAATGCGCGACATTATGGGCGGTCTGACCCCGCCTGCAACTTTTCCAGGACGTGCTTAATGTTCAAGGCGCTACGTTTTATGGGCTGGCCGCTGTTGGCCGGTGTGCTTATCGCTCTGTTGATTATTCAGCGTTACCCGCAATGGGTCGGGCTGCCGAGCCTTGACGTCAACCTGCAACAGGCCCCACAGACTACCAGCGTGCAGCAAGGGCCGGTGTCCTATGCGGACGCGGTGACCACTGCCGCACCGTCAGTGGTCAACCTGTACACCACCAAAGTCATCAACAAACCGGCGCATCCTTTGTTTGAGGATCCGCAGTTCCGCCGCTTCTTCGGTGACAACTCGCCCAAGCAGAAGCGCATGGAATCGAGCCTCGGTTCCGGCGTGATCATGAGCCCGGAAGGCTACATTCTGACCAACAACCACGTCACCAGCGGTGCCGATCAGATTGTCGTCGCGCTGAAGGATGGTCGCGAAACCCTCGCCCGTGTGATCGGCAGCGACCCGGAAACCGACCTCGCCGTATTGAAGATTGACTTGAAAAACCTGCCGTCGATTACCGTCGGGCGCTCCGACAACATCCGCATCGGCGACGTCGCGCTGGCCATCGGCAACCCGTTCGGCGTCGGCCAGACCGTGACCATGGGCATCATCAGCGCCACCGGGCGCAATCAGTTGGGCCTGAACAACTACGAAGACTTCATCCAGACCGACGCGGCGATCAACCCGGGCAACTCCGGCGGCGCGCTGGTCGATGCCAATGGCAACCTGACCGGCATCAACACGGCAATCTTCTCCAAATCCGGCGGCTCGCAGGGCATCGGTTTTGCCATCCCGGTAAAACTCGCGATGGAGGTGATGAAGTCGATCATCGAACACGGTCAGGTGATTCGTGGCTGGCTGGGCATTGAAGTGCAGCCGCTGACCCAGGAACTGGCGGAGTCGTTCGGTCTGTCAGGGCGCCCGGGGATTGTTGTCGCCGGTATCTTCCGTGACGGTCCGGCGCAGAAAGCCGGCCTGCAACTGGGCGACGTGATTCTGAGTATCGATGGCGAACCGGCCGGCGATGGTCGTCGCTCGATGAACCAGGTCGCGCGGATCAAACCCACCGACAAGGTGACGATTCAGGTGATGCGTAACGGCAAAGAACTCAAGCTCACCGCAGAAATCGGCCTGCGCCCACCACCGGCACCGGTGCAGGAAAAAGAACAGTAGGACTTTGTTCGCGCCGATGGCGCGAATAACAGACATTCTCAAAAGGCATGTTATATTGTTTCAATTTAACCATTGGAACAACATAACATGTCGTCTCGAACAAAGGCCTCTCTACTGGGCCTGACTCTCGGTCTGCCCCTGGGTTTATTGGGCGATCCGGCCTTCGCCGAAGATCAGATTCCGCTGGAACTCGACGCCATCAGCGTCACCTCCGATTACGAATCCCCCACCGGCCCGGTCAAGGGCTACCGCGCCACACGCTCCTCCAGCGCGACCAAAACCGATACCGCGATCCGCGACATCCCCCAAGCCATCAGCGTGGTGCCCGCCAGCGTGCTCAAGGATCTGGGCAGCACCAGCGTCGAGCGCGCACTGGAGTTCGCCGGCGGTGTGTCGAAGCAAAACAACTTCGGCGGCCTGACCCTCTACGAATACAGCGTGCGCGGTTTCACCACGTCGGAGTTCTACAAGGACGGTTTCAGCGCCAATCGCGGTTATCCAAGCACGCCGGACGCGGCCAATATCGAGCGCATTGAAGTGCTCAAAGGCCCCGCCGCCAGCCTCTATGGCCGTGGTGATCCCGGCGGCACGGTAAACATCGTCACCAAGAAACCGCAGGCTGAAGCCTTTAGCACCCTGCAAACCAGCGCCGGCAGTTGGGATCGTTATCGCACCGCGCTGGACATCAACACGCCGCTGGATGATCAAGGCGATGTGCTGTCGCGCATCAACCTCGCGGTCGAAGACAACAATAGCTTTCGCGATCACGTCGACAGCCAGCGCGTATTCGTCGCGCCTTCGATCAGTTGGCAGTTGAATCCGGACACGTCGCTATTGGTAGAAAGCGAAATCGTCCGTCACAGCTCCACCTTCGATCGCGGCATTGTCGCGCCGAACAATACATCGAGTGGAGTGTCGCGCTCGACCTTCCTCGGTGAACCGAACGACGGCAACATCGACAACCACAACAACCTGCTGCAGGCCACGCTTGAGCATCACCTCAATGACAGCTGGAAACTACGCCTGGCCAGCCACTACAAGGAAGGCAAACTCTGGGGCTTCGCCTCCGAAAGTCGTGCGCTGAATGCCGACGGCCACACCGTCAACCGCCGTTACCGCGAGCGCGACAATAACTGGCATGACAGCATCACCCAACTGGAACTGCGCGGCCTGTTCGACCTCGGCCCCTGGCAGCACGAACTGCTGATCGGCACCGAATACGAAAACTATCGCAAGAACGAACGGGTCACGACCCTCGCCGGCAGCCCGTATGCCATCGACATCTACCGGCCAATCTACGGTCAGCCAAAACCCGATGGCGCACGCTCAGGCACTGACTTGTTCGAACACGTCGAAAGTCACGCACTGAACCTGCAGGATCAAATCGTCTTCACGGACAAACTGCGCGGGATGATCGGCGCGCGTTTCGAACATTTCGACCAACGCATCGACGATAAAACCCGCAGTGCCAGCAGCCGACAGAGTCACGATGCCCTCACCCAGCGCGCCGGCCTGCTCTATCAGTTGACGCCCGATACCGGCCTGTTCGCCAACGCCTCGACCTCCTTCAAACCGAACAACGGCCTCGACGCCGCCGGCAAATCCTTCGCCCCGGAAGAAGGCGTTGGCTACGAAATCGGCATCAAGAACGAACTGTTCGACGAACGTCTGAGCAGCACCCTCGCCTTCTTCCACATCGACAAGGAAAACGTCCTTGCCCTCGACCCGGGTACCGACACCAGCCGTGCGATGGGCAAGGCGCGTAGTCGTGGCTTCGATCTGCAAGTGACCGGGCAAGTCACCGATGCCGTAAGGGTGATCGGGGCATTTGCCTACATCGACGCCGAAGTGACCAAGGGCGACGCGGTGATTGCCACTGGCAGCCGAATTCTCGGCGTGGCCAAGCGCAGCGGCAGTTTGCTCGGTGTTTACGAATTTCAGGATGGTCACCTGCGCGGCTCGGACGTCGGCGCAGCGTTTACGTATGTCGGTGACCGCTCGGGTGAGTCACGCAGTGACTTCGAATTACCGGCCTATCACACCGTCGATCTGCTGGCCCATTACAAGGCCAGCGACAACGTCACCGTTGGCCTGAACCTGAACAATCTGTTTGACGAAAAATACGACGAGCGCTCGTACAGCAACTACTGGGTCAACCCCGGCGAACCGCGCAATTTCACCGTCAGCCTGACACTCAACCTGTAAAAGGACGTCACCATGCAATACCGTAAAACCCTCCTGATCCTCGCCGCGCTGTTCGCCACACAAGCCACAGCCCATGGCCTGTGGACAGAACAACGCCGCGGCAACATCGAAGTGATCTACGGCCACGGCGCCGAAGACAATGCCTTCAAGGCCCAGAAAATCAGCGGCGCGTGGGCCTATGACGCGGGCGGCAAGATGATCCCGGTCAGCGTCGAGCGCCTTGCCGATCACGCCCGCCTGAAGCCGCTGAAAACGCCGGCGGTCATGGCGGTGGCGCTGAACAACGGGATGTGGTCGCAAACGGCTGACAAGAAGTGGATCAACGAAGGTCGCAGCAAAGTGCCCGGTGCAATCGAAGCGACGCAGACGTTCAAATACAGCCTGGCGATTTATCAACCGGGAGCGAAGTTGCCCAAGCTCGATCAGATCAAACTGCTGATTTTGCCGGAGGTCGATCCGCTAACCGTCGGGCCGGGGAATTCATTGCCGGTACGGGTTTTGCTCGATGGCAAACCGGCAGCGGGCGTGAAGTTGATCGGCGATTATCGGAGCGCGCCGAATACGCTGAGCACCGAGACCGACAAGGACGGGCGCGCGCAGGTGTTGGTACGAAATGAGGGGTTGAATGTGATTGCCGCGCAGGTTGAGGTGCCGGTGAAGGACAGTGTTGATGTGAACAGTCGAGGGTTGTTCAGTTCGCTGACGTTTTTGGGGGAGCCACATCACGAGTAAGGCTCAGGATTCGCGGCGCTGCATTCGCGAGCAAGCCCGCTCCCACATTTGATCGGTGTCGTGCACAAATCCACTGTGGGAGCGGGCTTGCTCGCGAAAGCGGTTCAGAGGTCGCCGAGCCCGTCGATCAACGCCTGATTCTGCTCCGGCGTGCCGATGGAAATCCGCAGGAACTGCGCAATCCGCGCCTGCTTGAAGTGCCGCACGATCACGCCTTGCTCACGCAATTTGGCCGCCAGCCCTGCGGCGTCATGTTGCGGATGCCGGGCGAAGATGAAGTTCGCCGCCGACGGTAGCACCTCAAAGCCCTTGGCCCGCAACTGCGCAATCACCCATTCACGGCTCTCGATGACCAAGCGACACGTCTTGTCGAAATACTCGCGATCTTCGAACGCCGCTGCTGCACCGACATTCGCCAGACGATCCAGCGGATAGGAGTTGAAGCTGTTCTTGATCCGCTCCAGCGCCTCGATCAGGTCCGGATGCCCCACCGCCAGACCGACCCGCAGGCCCGCCAGTGAACGGGATTTGGACAGGGTCTGCGTCACCAGCAGGTTCGGATAGCGATCCACCAGGCTGATGGCCGTCTCGCCGCCGAAATCGATATAAGCCTCATCGACCACCACCACCGAATCCGGGCTGGCCTTGAGGATTTGCTCGACCGCGTCCAGTGCCAGCAGGCAACCGGTCGGAGCGTTCGGATTGGGGAAAATGATCCCGCCGTTCGGCTTGGCGTAGTCCGCCGGATCGATCTGGAACTGCGCGTCCAGCGGCACCGCGTCGAACTTGATGCCGTACAACCCGCAATAAACCGGATAGAAGCTGTAGCTGATGTCCGGGAACAAGAGCGGCTGATCGTGTTGCAGCAAACCGTGGAAGATGTGCGCAAGCACTTCATCCGAACCGTTGCCCAGGAACACCTGATTGCTCTGCACGCCGTAGTAGTTGGCGACCGCGTTTTTCAGCAGGTCGCTGTTCGGGTCCGGGTACAGACGCAGGTTGTCGTTGAGCTCGGTCTGCATCGCCGCCAGGGCTTTTGGCGACGGGCCATAGGGGTTTTCATTGGTATTGAGCTTGACCAGTTTGGTCAGCTTCGGCTGTTCGCCCGGCACATAAGGCACCAGATCCTTGACGAACGGGCTCCAGAATTTACTCATGCTCAGTTCCCCTGCTTGTCGTCAATGATGCGGTATTCGGCGCTGCGCGCGTGGGCACTCAGCGATTCGCCACGGGCCAGCACGGATGCGGTTTTACCCAGCTCCGACGCGCCGGCCTCGGAGCAGAAGATGATCGACGAACGTTTCTGGAAGTCATATACGCCCAGCGGCGAGGAGAACCGCGCAGTGCCGGAGGTCGGCAATACATGATTGGGGCCCGCGCAGTAGTCGCCCAGGGCTTCGCTGGTGTGACGGCCCATGAAAATCGCACCCGCGTGGCGGATCTGCGGGAGCCAGGCTTGCGGGTCAGCGACCGACAACTCCAGGTGCTCCGGCGCGATACGGTTGGCGACTTCGATCGCCTGCGCCATGTCACGCACATGAATCAGCGCACCGCGACCATTGATCGAGGTTTCGATGATGGTCGCGCGATCCATGGTCGGCAGCAGTTTGTCGATGCTCGCGGCAACCTTGTCGAGGAACTCGGCGTCGGGGCTGACCAGAATCGCCTGGGCGTCTTCATCGTGTTCGGCTTGGGAAAACAGGTCCATGGCGATCCAGTCCGGATCGGTCTGACCGTCGCACACTACGAGAATTTCCGAAGGGCCGGCGATCATGTCGATACCGACCTGACCAAAAACGTGGCGCTTGGCTGTCGCTACATAGATGTTGCCCGGGCCGACCACTTTGTCGACCTGCGGCACGCTTTCGGTGCCATAGGCCAGCGCGGCAACGGCTTGTGCGCCGCCGATGGTGAACACCCGGTCGACGCCCGCGATGCACGCCGCTGCCAGCACCAGCTCGTTGATTTCACCACGCGGGGTCGGCACGACCATGACCACTTCGGTCACACCGGCGACCTTGGCCGGAATCGCGTTCATCAACACCGACGACGGGTACGACGCCTTGCCTCCCGGCACGTAGAGGCCTGCGCGATCGAGCGGCGTGACCTTCTGGCCCAGCACCGTGCCGTCGGCTTCGGTGTAGCTCCAGGAATCCTGCTTCTGTTTTTCGTGGTAGCTGCGCACCCGGGCTGCGGCTTTTTCCAGGGCTTCGCGTTGCGGCACGGTGATACGGGTCAGGGCCAGTTCCAGGCGCTCGCGCGGCAGGATCAGGTCAGCCATCGAGGCCACTTCCAGACCGTCGAATTTCTGGGTGAACTCGACCAGCGCCGCGTCACCGCGCTCGCGCACAGCCTTGATGATGTCCAGCACGCGCTGATTGACCGAGTCGTCAGACACACTTTCCCAGCTCAGCAGATGATCCAGATGATGCGCGAAATCCGGATCAGCAGCGTTGAGTCGGCGAATTGCAGTCGGTGCGGTCATAGCGAGAGCCTCATAGGAATGGCAAAAACTCAGGCGCCCTAACTTAGCAGTCGTTTCCGCTTGGGCACCTGAGATTCTGGCTATGAGGCGGATAGACGGGCGCGGCTCAAGGTCGCGCAGGTAGATCAGCCGCGGTGTCGCGATTCCACTGCGTTGCGCAGGGTGTCGATCAACGCCTGGATGCGGGCGTGTTGCATTTTCATCGAAGCTTTGTTGACCACCAGACGCGAGCTGATCGTGGCGATCAGTTCCTGAGGTTCCAGGCCGTTGGCGCGCAGGGTGTTACCGGTGTCGACCACGTCGATGATCTTGTCGGCCAGACCGATCAGCGGTGCCAGTTCCATCGAGCCGTAAAGCTTGATGATGTCGACCTGACGGCCCTGCTCGGCGTAGTAACGCTTGGCGACGTTGACGAACTTGGTCGCCACGCGCAGACGGCCCTTGGGCTCGATCGCGCCGATCTTGCCGGCGGTCATCAGTTTGCACTGGGCAATCTGCAGATCCAGTGGCTCGTACAGGCCCTGGCCGGTGTATTCCATCAGCACGTCTTTACCGGCCACGCCGAGGTCGGCCGCGCCATGTTCGACATAAGTCGGCACGTCGGTGGCGCGCACGATCAGCAGGCGTACGTCTGCCTGCGTCGTGGGGATGATCAGCTTGCGGCTCTTGTCCGGATTCTCGGTCGGCACGATGCCCGCTTCAGCGAGAAGCGGCAGGGTGTCGTCAAGGATGCGGCCCTTGGACAGTGCGATGGTCAACATGGGAAACGTCAGTCCTTATCAAGGTACTCATGTCCGGTCGCAATCGGCGCCGGACACACATCGAGCCGGCAACCGGCTCGACTCAAAACGAATTCAACGGGCACATCCTTGTGCCCATGCAGCAGCTATTAGCCCGGAACGCGACGGATCTTGGCGCCCAGCATCTGCAGTTTTTCTTCGATGCACTCGTAACCACGGTCGATGTGGTAGATGCGGTCGATCAGGGTATCGCCTTCGGCAACGAGCGCCGAAATCACAAGGCTTGCCGAAGCACGCAGGTCGGTTGCCATCACTGGCGCGCCTTTGAGGACTTCAGTACCGGTGACGATGGCGGTGTTGCCTTCGACCTGGATCTTGGCGCCCATGCGGTGCAGTTCGTAGACGTGCATGAAGCGGTTTTCGAAGATCGTCTCGATCACTGCGCCAGTGCCTTCGGCAATGGCGTTGAGCGAGATGAACTGTGCCTGCATGTCAGTCGGGAACGCCGGGTACGGCGCAGTGCGCACGTTGACCGCTTTCGGGCGCTTGCCATGCATGTTCAGCTCGATCCAGTCTTCACCGCTGGTGACCTCTGCGCCGGCTTCACGGAGTTTTTCCAAAACCGCTTCGAGGATGGTCGGATCGGTATCCTTGACCTTCACACGACCGCCGGTCACTGCAGCGGCCACCAGATAGGTGCCGGTTTCGATACGGTCAGGCATGACTTTGTAGAAACACGAACCCAGACGCTCGACGCCATCAATGGTGATGGTATCGGTGCCAGCACCGGAAACCTTGGCGCCCATGGCGTTGAGGAAGTTCGCCAGGTCCACCACTTCAGGCTCACGCGCGGCGTTCTGCAGCACGCTGCGGCCCTTGGCCAGAGCAGCAGCCATCATGATGTTTTCGGTACCGGTCACACTCACGGTATCGAAGAAAAAGCTCGCGCCGCGCAAGCCGCCTTCAGGCGCCTTGGCCTTGATGTAGCCACCTTCGACGTCGATTACCGCGCCCATGGCTTCCAGGCCACGGATGTGCAGGTCGACCGGACGCGAGCCGATGGCGCAACCGCCAGGCAGGGCGACTTCGGCTTCACCGAAACGGGCAACCATCGGGCCCAGCACCAGGATCGACGCACGCATGGTTTTCACCAGTTCGTACGGAGCGATCAGGGTCTTGATGGTGCGCGGGTCGATTTCGACGCTGAGTTTCTCGTCGATCACCGGCTCAATGCCCATGCGACCGAACAGCTCGATCATCGTGGTGATGTCGTGCAGGTGAGGCAGGTTGCCAACGGTCACCGGGCCATCGCACAGCAGGGTGGCTGCCAGGATCGGCAGGGCGGAGTTCTTTGCCCCGGAGATGCGGATTTCGCCATCAAGACGAACGCCGCCGGTAATAATCAGTTTATCCATAAGAATCTCGACGCCCTTAGGCTCAGGTGCGCTCGGCCCAGGCCGCGCTGCTGAAAAATTTCATAGTGACCGCATGGATGCTGCCATCGGTGATCCATGGGTTCAAATGGGCATAGATCTGCTGCTGACGCTTCACCGGGCTCAACGCCGCCAGTTCATCGCTAATCACGTTCAGCTGGAAATTGCAGCCTTCGCCCTCAACTTCTACCAACGTTCCGGGCAGCTTTCCTTCAAGGAAGCTCTTCACTTCTACGGCCTGCATGCTCAACCTCAATCGGCGCCCTGTGCGCACGGGTCGGACATCATACAAAAAAGCCCCGCGCCTGCGAACCCCGCATGGCAGGACTCTGACGGGGGGCTTCTTTATCGATGCGAATTCAGTGTAGCGCCAGCACTTCGGTCAGCTCGCTGACCTGAGCGATTTCGCGCATGTCATCGGGCAGTGCCCGGATGCTGACAGCCTTGCCGGCGGCTTGAGCATCGCGCATGAAGCACAGCAGCAACGACAAACCGACGCTGCTGGACTTCTTTACGCCCGAGCAGTCGATGACCAGCGACGAAGCCTTGCTGGACTTGATCAGCGCCTGCCCTTCCTTGCGCAGGTCAGGCCCGGTGCGGTAGTCCAGCACTCCGCTGAGCAAAAGCTCATCGACATCACTCATACGCACTGCCGCCTCTTTCATTGCGCTGGCTTCACGGCAGCTTTGTCGGTTTCTTCTTTGGCTTTGGCGACTTCACCGGCCCAACCGTTGATGGTCGCGTCCAGGTTGTTGCCATTGCGCTGCATCGCATCAGAGAACTGATCACGGAACAGCTTGCCAATGTTGATACCGTTGATGATCACGTTGCGCAGTTTCCACTCGCCGTTGATCTTCTCGAGCGTGTACTGCACTGGATAGATCGCGCCGTTGTTGCCTTTGACGGTCATGCCGACGCTGGTGCGATCGCCGGACTCGTCCTTGGCCGGATCAACAGTGATGCCCTGGTTGTTGTATTCAAGCAAGGCGTTGCCATAAAACTGGAACAGGCCTTTCTTGAAGTTTTCCTGGAACGTCTGCATCTGTGCCGGCGTCGCCTTGCGCGAATACTTGACCGTCATGATGCTTTTGGAAATGCCTTCGGCATCCACCACAGGGCCGACAATGGTGTTCAGCGCGGTATAGAAATCCTGCGGATCCTGTTTGTACTTTTCTTTATTGGCCGCCAGATCAGCCAACATCCGGTTCGTGGTGTCCTGAACCAGATCATGCGCCGACTGCGCCGCCACAGCAGTGCCCATCAATGGCAATGTCGCAAGCAGCACCAACAGTCCACGTCGCAAGGTAGAGATCATTCAAAAGCTCCTCATTTGGCGTCTTTGCTAACGGTATTGAGCAGGAATTTACCGATCAGGTCTTCCAGTACCAGTGACGACTGCGTGTCGTGAATGGTTCCACCATCCTTCAGACGGGTGTCTTCCCCGCCCACGCTGATACCGATGTACTTCTCGCCCAGCAGCCCAGCGGTCAGGATAGACGCGGTGGAGTCGGTCGGCAGATTGTCGACGTTTTTATCCACTTGCAGAGTCACCCGACCCGTGAAGCTGTCGTGATCCAGATCGATTGCCGTGACCTTGCCGATCGTGACACCAGCCATGGTCACTTTGGCTCTGACCGTCAAACCGGCGATATTGTCAAAGTAGGCATAAAGTTTATAGGTGTCGGTGGTCGAAGTCGGAGACAGGCCACTGACCCGCAAAGCAAGCAGCAGCAAAGCCAGGATCCCTGCCAGCAGGAACAGGCCGACACCGATTTCCAGGGTGCGGTTTTGCATCAGAAATCTCCAAACATCAAAGCGGTCAGAATAAAGTCCAGGCCGAGCACTGCCAGCGAGGCAAACACTACGGTCTTGGTGGTGGCACGACTGATCCCCTCGGAAGTGGGCTCACAGTCATAGCCTTGGAATACGGCGATCCAGGTCACTACGAAGGCGAAAACGATACTTTTGATGACACCGTTGAGCACATCACTGGTGAAGTTCACGCTGTTCTGCATGTTCGCCCAATAGGAGCCTTCATACACGCCCAGCCAGTCGACAGCCACCCACGAGCCGCCCCAGATGCCCACCACGCTGAAAATCATCGCCAGCACCGGCAGGGAGATGAAACCGGCCCACAGACGCGGCGCGATAATGTACTTGAGCGGGTCGACACCGATCATTTCCAGGCTGGAAAGCTGTTCGGTGGATTTCATGTTGCCGATTTCTGCGGTCAATGCCGAACCGGCACGCCCGGCAAACAACAGCGCCGTCACCACCGGGCCCAGTTCACGCAGCAGGGTCAGAGCAACCATCTGCCCTACCGCCTGCTCCGAACCGTAGCTCGACAGAATGCTGAAACCCTGCAGCGCCAGCACCATGCCGATGAAGATACCGGAGACCACGATGATCACCAGCGACATGACGCCCACCGAATGCAACTGTTTGATCAGCAGGCCAAAACCGCCGCTGATGCCGCCACGACCGATCAAGGCGTGAAACAGGAACAGCGTTGCACGACCAAACACCGCAATGGCGTCGATCGCCGCTTCGCCGAACCGGCGTACGCGTTCTATTAATGAAATTCTGCGCATCAGCGCTTCCCCAGAAGATCTGCGCGGTAATCCGTCGCTGGAAAGTGGTACGGCACCGGGCCGTCAGGATCGCCCGTCATGAACTGACGAATACGCGGCTCGTGCGAGTTCATCAATTCGTCCGGCGTGCCCTGCCCCAGTACCTGACCGTCGCCGACTATATAGAGGTAGTCGGCAATGCTCGCGGTTTCGGCCAGATCGTGGGACACCACGATGCTGGTGATTCCCAGCGCATCATTGAGCAGACGGATCAAGCGTACCAACACACCCATGGCGATCGGGTCCTGGCCCACGAACGGCTCGTCGTACATGAGGATCTGTGGATCGAGCGCAATTGCGCGAGCCAGAGCCACGCGACGCTTCATGCCGCCAGACAGCTCATCGGGCATCAACTCGATGGCGCCACGCAAGCCAACGGCCTGCAGCTTGAGCAGGACGATGTCGCGGATCATTTCTTCCGGCAATTGGGTATGAACGCGCAGGGGAAAAGCGACGTTCTCGAAAACATCGAGATCGGTGAACAGCGCACCGCTCTGAAACAGCACGCCCATGTGCTTGCGTGCATCGAACAGATCGCTGCGCGAAAGCTGCGGCAGGTTCTGACCGTTCACCCAGACTTCGCCACTGGAAGGACGCAACTGTGCGCCCATCAACCGCAGCAGGGTGGTCTTGCCACACCCGGAAGGCCCCATGATGCCGGTGACCTTGCCGCGCGGGATGCGGATATCGACGTTATTGAAAATGCTGCGCGCACCGCGCTTGAAGGAGACTCCCTTCAGCTCGACCGCGTAGGCGTTATCGGCACTCATCTAAACTCCTTGCGATGCAGCCTCTCACTCGGACGCCTGGCTCTACTTAAAAAGCACTTACATCCCGGGCAGGCCGAACTGGCGGCGAACTATATCACTGCAAAGGCCAAGCGCCCAAGGCTTGTACCGGGCTGTATTCAACGGTAAGGGGGAGACTGGAGGCCGTTTTGCCGGGTTTTGGTCGCGGGGAATGCTAAAGCACGACGAACTTGCGTGAGGCTTTGCAACATAACCGCTATAATCGCCGCCTTTTCATCGGGCTATACGATTTCTGACATGAGCCAATCCAGCGACCTGATTCAATCGGCACAACGCACCATCCGCCTCGAAATGGAAGCCGTAGAAGGCTTGTTGCCCCATATCGACGCCGATTTCGTACGCGCCTGCGAGATGATTCTGGCCAGCAAGGGCCGTGTGGTGGTGGTCGGCATGGGCAAGTCCGGACACGTCGGCAACAAGATTGCTGCGACCCTGGCCAGCACCGGCACCCCGGCTTTTTTCGTACATCCGGCCGAAGCCAGCCACGGCGACATGGGCATGATCACTCGCGATGACGTGATCCTGGCCCTCTCGAACTCCGGCTCGACCAACGAAATTGTCACCCTGCTGCCTTTGATCAAGCGTCTGGGCATCCAGTTGATCAGCGTGACCGGCAACCCGGCCTCGCCACTGGCGAAGGCTGCCGAGGTCAACCTCAACGTTCACGTCGAGCACGAAGCCTGCCCGCTGAACCTGGCGCCGACGTCCTCGACCACCGCTGCACTGGTCATGGGTGACGCCCTGGCCGTTGCATTGCTGGAAGCGCGCGGCTTTACCGCTGAAGATTTTGCTTTCTCTCACCCGGGCGGTGCGCTGGGTCGTCGTCTGTTGCTGAAAGTGGAAAACGTCATGCACAGCGGGCAAGAGCTGCCACAAGTGCAACGCGGCACTCTGCTCAAGGACGCTCTGATGGAAATGACCCGCAAGGGTCTGGGCATGACCGTGATTCTTGAAGCCGACGGCAAGCTCGCCGGGATTTTCACCGATGGCGATTTGCGCCGCACGCTGGATCGCAGCATCGACATCCGCAGCGCGACCATCGACCAGGTGATGACAGCCCACGGCAAGACCGCCCGACCCGAGATGCTCGCCGCCGAAGCCCTGAAAATCATGGAAGACCACCGAATCAACGCGCTGGTAGTTGTCGATGAGGAAGATCGCCCGGTCGGCGCCTTCAACCTCTCCGACCTGCTGCGCGCAGGAGTGATGTAATGAGCACCGATCTGCTGCAACGCGCAAAAGCGATCAAACTGGCGGTTTTCGACGTCGACGGCGTCCTTACCGACGGACGCCTGTACTTCCTTGAAGACGGCAGCGAGTTCAAGACGTTCAACACCCTCGACGGTCAAGGCATCAAAATGCTGATGAACGCTGGCGTGCAGACCGCCATCATCAGCGGCCGTAAAACGCCCGTGGTCGAGCGCCGAGCGAAAAACCTCGGCATCGCGCACCTGTTTCAGGGCCGCGAAGACAAATTGGTGGTTCTGGACGGTCTACTTGAGCAACTGGGCCTAAGCTATGAACAGGTCGCCTACCTCGGTGACGACCTGCCCGACCTGCCGGTGATCCGCCGCGCAGGCTTGGGCATGGCCGTGGCCAACGCCGCTGATTTCGTCCGCGAACACGCCCATGGTGTGACCCGGGCCCGCGGCGGCGAAGGTGCCGCCCGTGAATTCTGCGAACTGATCCTGCGCGCCCAGGGCCGCCTCGATGCGGCCAACGCCGCGTACCTGTGAGCCAAAAAATGTTCAGCAAAAAATTTCGTAACTTCCTGCTCTTCGCCTGTATAGCCGCGATATTCGCGGCGGTCGGCTATTGGAACATCAGCCCGGAACGCTTTCTCGACAAACCGCCAACCTCGTCGGTAGACACCCCTATCGACTGGTATGCGACCAACACGCATACCTTGCAATACCTTCCGGACGGCAAAGTGCAGTATGAAATGACGTCCGACAAGGCCGAACACGTCAAGGCGACCGACATCACGCTGGTGACCAAGCCCGACCTGAACATGTACCGCGGGACAGCGTTCCCATGGCACGTGACCAGTGAGCGCGGCGAAGTGAACTCGGGCGGCACCGAAGTCGAGTTGATCGACTCGGTACGCGTCAAGCGCACCGATGAAAAGAACCGCGACACCCTGATCACGTCGACTCGCATGACGGTGTTCCCGCAGCAGCAATATGCGCAGACCGCGCAACCCGTTAGAATCGACGGCGCTGGGGGTGTATCGACTGGCGTGGGAATGAAAGCGTATCTGAAGGAAAGCAGGATACACCTGCTATCGAACGTAAGAGGACAGTATGAGGCTCGTTAAAACCCTCCCTATTTTGCTCAGTCTGGGCGCAGCACTGGGAAGCGTGAGCGCCTGGGCTCTGCCGAACGATCAAGAGCAGCCGATCCGCATTCAGGCCGACGATGCCCAACTGGACGACAAGAATGGCGTTGCCACCTATAAAGGCGACGTGATCATCACTCAGGGCTCGATGAAGGTTACCGGCAACACCGTGACCATCACTCGCACTCAGGCCGGTGACATCGACGTGGTGACCTCGGTGGGCAACCTTGCCTACTTCGAGCAACTGCAAACCGCCGGCGACAAGAAACCCGTTCAAGGCTGGGGCGTAACGATCCAGTACCACGCAGCGCAGAACCGCGTCGTGCTGATCGACAAGGCCAAGGTTGTCGACAAGGACGACAACATCACCCAAGGCGAGAAAATCGTCTACGACACGGTGAAGAAACTGGCCAGTGCCGGCCGTGCCACCGGCAGCAAGGTCACCGAGTCGCGTCCGCGCATCGACATGGTGATCCAGCCGAAGAAGAAAACCGACGAGAAAACCCAGTAATGGCCACTCTGAAAGCTCAGCATCTGGCCAAGGCCTATAAAAGCCGCCAGGTCGTGCGTGACGTCAGCCTGTCGATCGACAGCGGCCAGATTGTTGGCCTGCTCGGCCCGAACGGTGCCGGCAAGACCACATGCTTCTACATGATTGTCGGCCTGGTACAGGCCGATCAGGGCCGCGTGCTGATCGACGATCTGGACGTCAGCCACCAGCCAATGCACGGTCGCGCAAAGGCAGGTATTGGCTATCTACCGCAAGAAGCCTCGATCTTCCGCAAGCTGTCGGTGGCCGACAACATCATGGCCATCCTCGAGACTCGCCAGGAGCTCGACAAGGCCGGCCGTCGCAAGGAGCTGGAAAGCCTGCTGCAGGAATTTCACATCAGCCACATCCGCGACAACCTGGGCATGAGCCTGTCCGGTGGTGAACGCCGCCGAGTGGAAATCGCGCGTGCTCTGGCAACCGCACCAAAATTCATCCTGCTCGACGAACCGTTCGCCGGTGTCGACCCGATCTCGGTCGGCGACATCAAGCAGATCATCCACCACCTCAAGGCCAAGGGCATCGGTGTACTGATCACCGACCACAACGTGCGTGAGACGCTGGATATCTGCGAAACCGCTTACATCGTCAACGACGGCCAGTTGATTGCCGAAGGCGACGCAGAAACCATCCTGGCCAACGATCTGGTCAAGGAAGTGTATCTGGGTCACGAGTTCCGCCTGTAAACGCGACAGCGCCCGGAGAGACGCGCGGGCGCTGTATCGATTCAAGCAGGATTTAATACGCTTTAATTGTTACAACGCTCTAGGCAAACACTTCAGTTTCAGGCATATAATTTGCTTAAGTTTGGCGCTTCGGCGCTCTGTAGTGGATGGCGCATGTGCGCCGGCGAATAAGGTGTTAAGCCCCTGCCATGAAACCATCGCTAGTCTTGAGAATGGGCCAGCAGCTGACGATGACACCGCAGCTGCAACAGGCCATCCGTCTGCTCCAATTGTCGACCCTGGATCTGCAACAGGAAATCCAGGAGGCCCTGGAATCCAATCCGATGCTCGAACGCCAGGAAGAAGGCGACGACTTCGATAACTCGGACCCTCTGGCCGACAACGCCGAGCAAAAGCCCAACACCGAAATTCAGGAACCGTCCTATCAGGAAACCGCTCCGACGGTGGACAATCTGGAAGATGGCGAATGGAGCGAGCGTATCCCCAACGAGCTTCCGGTCGACACGGCCTGGGAGGACGTCTACCAGACCAGTGCCAGCAGCCTGCCCAGCAGCGATGACGACGAATGGGACTTCACCACTCGCACCTCCGCCGGTGAAAGTCTGCAAAGCCACCTGCTTTGGCAGCTCAATCTCGCGCCGATGTCAGACACCGACCGACTGATCGCCGTCACCCTGGTCGACTGCATAAACAACCAGGGTTACCTGGACGAAACCCTCGAAGAAATCCTCGAAGCGTTCGACCCGGAACTGGACATCGAACTGGACGAAATCGAAGCCGTTCTGCACCGCATCCAGCAGTTTGAACCCGCTGGCATCGGCGCCCGCAACCTCGGCGAATGCCTGTTGCTGCAACTGCGCCAGTTGTCGGCGAAGACACCATGGCTGACTGAAGCGAAACGTCTGGTCACCGACTACATCGACTTGCTCGGCAGCCGCGATTACAACCAGTTGATGCGGCGCATGAAGCTCAAGGAAGATGAACTGCGTCAAGTCATCGAACTGGTGCAGAGCCTCAACCCGCGTCCGGGCTCTCAGATCGAATCCACTGAAGCCGAATACGTCGTCCCTGACGTCATTGTGCGCAAGGACAATGAACGCTGGCTGGTCGAACTGAATCAGGAATCAGTGCCCCGCCTGCGGGTCAACGCCCAGTATGCCGGCTTCGTAAGACGCGCCGATACCAGCGCCGACAACACTTTCATGCGCAACCAGTTGCAGGAAGCCCGCTGGTTCATCAAGAGCCTGCAAAGCCGCAACGAAACCCTGATGAAAGTGGCCACCCAGATCGTCGAGCATCAACGCGGCTTTCTGGAATACGGGGACGAAGCCATGAAGCCACTGGTGCTGCATGACATCGCCGAAGCGGTTGGCATGCACGAATCGACGATTTCCCGAGTGACCACGCAGAAGTTCATGCATACCCCGCGCGGTATCTATGAACTGAAATACTTTTTCTCAAGCCACGTCAGCACCTCCGAAGGCGGTGAATGCTCGTCCACGGCGATCCGCGCGATCATCAAAAAACTGGTTGCTGCGGAAAATCAGAAAAAGCCGTTGAGTGACAGCAAGATCGCTGGGTTACTGGAGGCACAAG
>NZ_JBIUWN010000061.1:19309-34495 GCF_044743485.1 Pseudomonas sp. NPDC087614
GGGATCGCGCCTTCGAGCGAACGCAAGCGGTTGATGTAAGCCACGTTACAGCGTTCCAGTGGCAGGCTATCCAGCCTGCCGCTTTATGCACTGGCAACGAAGGAGAAGCTGTATGCAAGTCAACATCAGTGGACACCAACTGGAAGTGACCGAACCTCTGCGCACCTACATCAACGAGAAACTCGAACGATTGGAGCGCCATTTCGACAAGATCACCAACGTACAAGTCACGATGTGTGTCGAAAAGCTCAAGCAGAAAATCGAAGCCACCTTGCATATTCCCGGCAGTGAAGTGGTCGCCAACGCGGAACATACCGATATGTACGCCGCGATCGACGCCCTGACCGACAAGCTGGATAAACAACTCAAAAAGCATAAGGAAAAGACCCAGAGCCTGCTCCAGGGCGCTACCGGTCGATAACCCCCCACTCCATGATCCGACTTGAAAATATCCTGACCCCCGGCCGTTCTCTTGTGAACGTGCCGGGCGGCAGTAAAAAGAAAGCCCTCGAACAAATTGCCAACCTGATCGCCCGCGAAGTGCCGGCGCTGGAGATGCAAGATGTCTTCGAGGCCCTGATTGCCCGTGAAAAACTCGGTTCCACCGGTTTTGGCAACGGCATCGCCATTCCTCACTGTCGCCTCAAGGGTTGCATTGAGCCTGTCAGCGCTCTGCTTCACCTCGACGCCCCTATCGATTTCGATGCGATCGACGGCGCCCCCGTTGATCTGTTGTTTGTACTGCTGGTCCCAGAAGCCGCTACCGATGCGCACCTGGAGTTACTGCGTCAAATCGCCAGCATGCTCGACCGCAAGGAAGTACGCGAAAGACTGCGCAGCGCTGCCGGCAGTGAAGCCTTGTACCAAGTGGTACTGGAAGAGCAGAACAGGCATTAATCATGCGCTTGATCATCGTCAGTGGCCGCTCCGGCTCGGGCAAAAGCACCGCACTGAATGTCCTTGAGGACAGCGGTTACTACTGCATCGACAACCTGCCGGCAGGCTTGTTGCCAGAACTGGCTGAACGCGCACTGATACACACCGAATTGGCACAACCGCTGGTGGCCGTGTCGATCGATGCGCGCAACCTGCCGAGCCATCTCTCGCGTTTCCCCGAGTTGCTGGAAGAAGTCCGCAGCCGCCACATCCAGTGCGATGTGCTTTATCTGGACGCCGACGAAGAAACCCTGCTCAAGCGTTTTTCGGAAACCCGTCGGCGTCATCCACTGAGCACCGCCAACCGCTCACTGGCCGAAGCGATCAGCGATGAAACCGCCCTGCTCGGCCCAATCGCCGATCTGGCCGACCTGAAGATCAACACCACCCACCTGAACCTGTACCAGTTGCGCGACACCATCAAGTTGCGCCTGCTCAATCAGCCTGAACCCGGAACAGCATTTCTCGTTGAGTCATTCGGCTTCAAACGCGGCATGCCGGTCGATGCAGACGTGGTGTTCGACGTGCGCTGCCTGCCCAACCCGTACTGGAAGCCAGAGCTGCGCGCGCAATCGGGTCTCGATGCGCCGGTGGCCGAATACCTGGCGGCGCAGCCGGAAGTCGAGGAAATGTTCCAGGACATTTACGCCTACCTGCACAAATGGCTGCCGCGTTTCGCCGCGAGCAATCGCGCCTACGTCACCATTGCCATCGGCTGCACCGGCGGGCATCACCGCTCCGTCTACCTGACCGAACGCTTGGGTCAGGCCCTGCACAAAACCCTGAAGAACGTCCAGGTTCGCCACCGCGACCTCACTTAAAGGATTCACACCGCGATGCCTGCTCTGGAAATCGAAATCATCAACAAACTGGGCTTGCACGCCCGGGCGTCGGCCAAGTTCGTCGGGGTTGCAGGTCAGTATCCGGATTGCACGATCAGAGTAGGCCGCACACCAGAAACGGTAGTGGATGGCAAAAGCATCATGGCGATGATGATGCTGGCTGCCGGCAAGGGCACAAAAATCTATTTGAGTACTGAAGGACATCAGGAACAAGAAGCGCTGGATGCGTTGGTGGCGTTGATCAACAACTTCTTCGACGAAGGTGGCTGATCGTCGAACAATCAAAAAATCGCAGCCTCGGCAGTGCCAGGGGCCGGCATAAAAAAGGCGCGCCACCCAATCGGATGGCGCGCCTTTTTTGTGTCGCGGGCGGGGCTTAGCTGCCCGCCACCGTCATCCGTTCGATCAACACGGAACCTGTGCGAATATTGCTGCGCAGCTCCAGATCGTTACCGACCGCGACGATCTGCTTGAACATATCGCGCATGTTGCCGGCGATAGTCACTTCCTGCACCGCGAACTGGATTTCGCCGTTCTCGACCCAGAATCCCGCCGCCCCGCGCGAATAGTCACCCGTGACCATATTCAAACCATGGCCCATCAACTCGGTGACCAACAGCCCACGCCCCATGCGCCGCAGCAGTGCGGCCTGATCCTCATCGCCATGAGTGACAAACAGGTTGTGTACGCCGCCAGCGTTGGCCGTACTTGGCATACCGAGCTTGCGACCGGAATAGGTCCCAAGGATATACGACACCAACTCACCTTTTTCGACAAACGGTTTGGCATAAGTCGCCAGGCCGTCACCGTCATACCAGGCGCTGCCCATGGCACGCATCAGATGCGGACGTTCGTCGATGGTCAGCCATTCCGGAAACAGCTTCTGCCCCAGCGTGCCTTCCAGGAACGACGATTTGCGATACAGACTGCCGCCGGATACCGCCGACAAGAAACTGCCAAACAAACCGCCTGCCAGTTCTGCAGAAAACAGCACCGGCACCTCGCAAGTCGGCACCGGACGCGCCCCCAGACGGCTCGCCGCCCGTTGTGCAGCGCGTTGGCCGATGCTTACCGGATCCGCCAGCAAAGTGCCCTGACGGTTCACGTCGTACCAGTAATCGCGCTGCATCTGGCCGTCGGCCTCGGCGATCATCACGCAACTCAGGCTGTGTCGCGTCGACGCGTAGCCACCAATGAAGCCATGGCTGTTGCCGTAAACGCGGCAGCCTTGATGGGTGCTGAGGGTGGTGCCATCGGCATTCTTGATCCGCGCATCAGCATCAAATGCCGCCGCCTCACAGATCAAAGCCTTCTCGATGGCCTGCTCCGGCGTGATATCCCATTCGTGGAACAGATCGAAATCCTGCTGATCCCTGGCCATCAGCGCAGCATCAGCGAGGCCCGAAGCTTCGTCCTCGGAGGTGTGCCTGGCAATGGCGAGTGCGGCGGCAACGGTTTCGCGAATCGCCTCAGGCCCCGTGGCAGACGTGCTGGCAGAGCCCTTGCGCTGACCGACGTACAGCGTGATGCCAAAGCCCTGATCGCGGTTGAACTCGACAGTTTCGACTTCGCGCTGGCGGACCGATGTCGAAAGGCCCTGCTCCAGCGACACCGCCACTTCACAGGCACTGGCGCCCTGACGCTTGGCTTCGGCGATGATCTGCTCGACTTGTTCCTGCAGTGCCGGCAATGCCTGCGGGCCGACGCTTTGAACTGCACTCATGCTCATCTCCACTCAAATTCTGCTTTCGGCGGGGGCCATCGAGCGACCGGGCCGGACAAGCGGCCCCCGACTGGTTATCATGGCGGCGTTTCTTTGCGGACTGCCACCATGGTTGATTCTTACGACGACTCCCTCGATACGGGAGAAAAAAGCAAATCTCAGGTCAAACGCGAGCTGCATGCTCTGGTTGACCTCGGCGAGCGCCTTACAACACTCAAGCCTGACTTGATCGCAAAACTGCCGCTGACCGACGCCATGCGCCGGGCCTTGGCCGATGCGCCCAAGCACACCGCGAATATCGCGCGTAAGCGGCATTTGCAGTTCATCGGCAAACTGATGCGCGATCAGGACACTGACGCGATTCTGACTCTGCTCGATCAACTCGATGCCTCGACTCGTCAGTACAACGAGCGTTTCCACAATCTCGAACGCTGGCGTGATCGCCTGATCGCGGGCGACGATGCCGTGCTGGAGAAATTCGTCGTCGACTACCCGGACGCCGATCGCCAGCAACTGCGTTCCCTGATCCGTCAGGCTCAGCACGAGGTTGCGCAAAACAAACCTCCTGCTTCCAGCCGTAAAATCTTCAAATACATCCGTGAGCTGGACGAGACTCAACGCGGTCTGCGTTGATATTCGTCACTGGGTGGTCGCCCTGCGCGCCACCCAAAGCTCCATCTTTTCTTATGCGCCCGTGCCACCCACGGTGATCGCATCGATTTTCAGCGTTGGCTGGCCAACACCCACCGGCACCGACTGTCCATCCTTGCCACACGTCCCCACACCGCTGTCCAGCGCCAGGTCGTTACCGACCATCGACACCCGGCTCATCGCCTCAGGGCCGTTGCCGATCAACGTCGCGCCTTTGACCGGCGCAGTGATCTTGCCGTCTTCGATCAGATAGGCCTCGCTGGTGGAGAACACGAACTTGCCACTGGTGATGTCGACCTGACCGCCACCGAGGTTGGCGCAATAGATGCCTTTCTTCACCGAAGCAATGATTTCTGCCGGGTCGCTTTCGCCGCCCAGCATGTAGGTGTTGGTCATCCGAGGCATCGGCAGATGTGCATAGGACTCACGACGCCCGTTACCGGTGCGGGCCACGCCCATCAGGCGTGCATTGAGCTTGTCCTGCATGTAACCCTTGAGTACGCCGTTTTCGATCAGCGTGGTGCACTCGGTCGGCGTGCCTTCATCGTCGACGCTCAGCGAGCCGCGACGGCCGCTCAAGGTACCGTCATCGACAATGGTGCAGAGCTTTGAAGCAACCATTTCACCCATGCGGCCGCTATAGGCGGAACTGCCTTTGCGGTTGAAGTCGCCTTCCAGACCGTGGCCGACCGCTTCGTGCAGCAGCACGCCGGACCAGCCCGAACCCAGCACCACCGGCAAAGTGCCGGCCGGCGCCGGAATCGCTTCGAGGTTCACCAGCGCCTGACGCAGCGCTTCACGGGCATAGCCCATGGCGCGGTCTTCGGCGAGGAAATAACGGTAGTCGGTACGCCCGCCGCCGCCATGCCCGCCACGCTCGCGACGGCCGTTTTGCTCAACGATCACACTGACGTTGAAGCGCACCAGCGGTCGCACATCCGCCGCCAGACCGCCATCAGTGGAAGCCACCAGAATCCGCTCCCAGACCCCGGCCATGCTCACGCTGACTTGCTGGATACGCGGATCGAGTGCGCGGGTAGCCACGTCGATGCGCTTGAGCAGCTCGACCTTCTCGGCACGGCTCAGCACTTCCAGCGGATTGTCCGGCGCATACAGTTGCGCAACGTCTTGGCTGGTAAATGCCTGCACCGTGCCGTTCTGCCCGGCGCGGGAGATCGAACGAGCCGCTCGCGCCGCAGCGCCGAGGGCTTCAAGGGTGATCGCGTTGCTGTAGGCGAAACCGGTTTTCTCACCGGACTGCGCCCGCACACCCACACCCTGATCAAGGTTGAAGCTGCCTTCCTTGACGATGCCATCTTCCAGCGCCCAAGACTCGGAGATCTGACCCTGGAAATACAGGTCGGCGGCATCGATGCCCGGGCCGGCCAGATCGCCAAGCACGCCTTGCAGGCTTTCGATCGTCACGCCGCCGGGCGCCAACAGGTGATCACTGACTGAGGACAACAACTCGCTCATAGGTTTACGCCTTAAATTCGTGTTCTGAGGCAGGCCGCTGTGCGCCCTGCGAGAAAAACCGCCGATGACTCGTCACCGGCATCCGCGCCCTGATGGACGCTTGTTCATCGCTATCGCGTTCGGCCAACAACACCGCTTCGCCTTGATCCTGATGCGCCAGCACGCGGCCCCACGGGTCGATGATCGCCGCGTGACCGAAGGTTTCCCGCGGCCCCGGATGTATCCCGCCCTGCGCTGCCGCCAGCACATAACATTGAGTCTCGATGGCCCGCGCGCGAATCAGCACATCCCAATGCGCCGCACCGGTCACCGCGGTGAAGGCTGACGGTGCGGTAATCAACTCGGCACCGGCCGCGCGCAATTCGCTGTACAACTCCGGGAAGCGCAGGTCGTAACACACTGTCAGACCGACTCGGCCGACCGGCGTGTCCGCCACCACCACGCTACTGCCATAAGCATAGTCATCGGATTCGCGGTAACGGCCGCGATTGTCCGCTACATCGACATCGAACAGATGCAACTTGTCATACCGTGCAACGATTTCGCCCTGATCATTGACCAGCAGCGAGCAGGCATGTGACTTGGCCTCCGGCTGATCCAATGGCGGCAACGGCAACGTACCGGCCACTATCCATAACCTGAGGTCACGGGCGGTCTGTTTCAACCACGGCAGGATAGGCCCTTCGCCCAATGCTTCGGCTCGACCGATGTCGGCGATGTCGCGACGGCCCATGGCGGCGAAGTTTTCCGGCAACACGGCCAGCCTCGCGCCACCGGCCGCCGCCTGTTCGAGCAGGCGGCGGGCCTGGGCCAGATTGGCCTGCACGTCACTCTGGCTGACCATTTGAATGACCGCTAAAGACATGGCGAACTCCGCAAGAGGTAAGCGGCCATGCTACTCCATCGGTTCAGGGGCTGGCTGTTCAAAAAGGCTTGTCGAACGTGATTTTCGGGTCTTTCCATGGCCCTTTGACGGTGTATTTCACGCTGGCGAAGCGCGCCACACGATCACCGATCAGCTTGTCGATCAGGAACAGCGCACCACCGATCGCCGGTGCGCCAACGATGAGTGCGGCAATCGGCAGGTTGTTGGTCACCGGCAAGGTCACCAACAACCTGGCATCAACCTGATCGGCGACCAGATCCAGCGTACCGTCCAGTTCGAAGGTACTCGAAGGCCCGGTCAAACGAATTGGTTCGCGGGTCACATACACACCGTTGTTCGCCACCAGTAATCCTTTGACGCGGTCGTAGCTCAAGCCTTTGCCGAACAAGTCGGAGAAATCCAGACGCAAACGACGGCCGATAGCGTTGAAGTTGAGCAAACCAAACACCCGCAATGCCTGTGTTCCGCCCTCCACTTCGACAAACTGGCCCTTGTTCAGCGACGCATCCAGAGTGCCGGAAAAACGCTTGGTCGCCAGCCACGCGGGCGAGCCCGGCCAGCGGCCATCGACATCCATATGGAATTCTTCACTGGTCACACTCGGCGCAAAGCCCCAACCCTTGAGGACATCGGCAAGGTTCTTGCCGCTAATCCGGCCTTTGAACCAGCTATTGGTCGCACCCGGCGCGCCCTCCCAACCGCCATTGCCCTGCAACAGGATGCCTTTGAGGCCCATGTCGAGGTTATTCAGGGCGATGCCTTTGCCGGTCGGTCGCACCTTGAGCGACCAGCCACCGACCAGGTCCTGGCCCAGGAACAGTTGATTGATGGTGATATCCAGCGCGGGGATTTTCGCAGGATCAACCGAGGCCAGCGGATCAGGAGAGTTCTCGTCGGCCTGCTCCTTCGGATCCGGTGCCGGCAAACGCACATACTGAAGGTTGACCCCAATCGGCGTGTTTTTCGCGTCGGCAAGGCTGGCAGAGCCTTTGACCTGCTGACTGTCGAGCGCCAGGTTCCACGCCGCGGATTTACGATCGACCTGCACCGAGGCCTGATCCAGCGTGGTACCGAACGCCGTCAACTTGCCGACCTTGAAGTCAGCGCTACTGAGCAGTTGCTTGGCACTGCCACCCGGGTCCTGCCCGGCGTACTTGTTGAGCAGATCCTGCCACGGCGCGATATCAAGTTCCGACAGCACACCACGAATTCGCAAGCCCTTGGCGCTCGGCAGCACGGCTTGGCCTGCACCGAGGAACAGTTCACCGCGCCCCTCGGCGAATTGGGTCGGCGGCGCGGCAAAGGTGAAATTGGCCAGTTGACCGTAATTGACCCAGTAACGCCGCTCCTGCCCCTGCAGGGTCATGCGCAACTCCGTGTCACGACCGACATCCGCCGCCATGCCGAACGGTGCCGGCAGATCGACCGCGACGCCTTTCATTCCGGAGCTGACCATCAACTGGCTGTTGGCGCCGTCCAGGTTCAGTTGCAACTGATAGGGAATCGTCCCGGACACTGGCAACGGCTGTGTCACACCCAGCCAGTCGGTGAGTTTCTTGACCTCGACCTGCCCCGATGCCGCGACCCGGGTTTTGAGCTTGCCAGGACTACCGTCGGCAAAAATTTGCGCGGTGACCGGTTTATCGAACGCTCGCGCCGCAATGTTCTGACCACTGAGGCCTTTGGCGCTGTCGAAACGGAAATCACCCTTGAGTTGAGTCAGTTCCAGCTTCGGCTCGGCCAGTTTCAGCCGCGCATTGGCAGTCGTGAAGTCGACCAGGATTTTCGGCTGATCGCCGCCCTTGTCCAGCGGGATGTCCAGTTTGAGTTTGCCCTGCAGGTCGCCCGCACCTTCCCAGCCGCCGAACGTTTCACCCGTGCCAATCGGTGCGTCTTGAAGAATCTTCAGTCCATCCCCCAAACCGCCGGCAAATGCCCCATCAAGGAACATATGCGTATGTTGTCCGGCAGGCACATGGGGAATATTGACGAAAACGTCGCTGATCCGGGTGTCGAGCAATTGGCCCTCGCTGGCCAGAATTCGCACACCACTGTCCTCAATGAACACATCGCCACTGACCTTGCTCACATGCGGCCAGCCGGGCTGGAAGGCCAGTTCGGCGTCATGCACCTTGAAGAACAGACTGATGCTGCGGTCGGCGTCCCCGGCGTTCTTGCTCAGAGACCCTTGATACTGGAAGAAGCCCTGATCCACCGCGCCTTTGAGGATTGCCGTGCGCAACCATTCGTCGAGTGCCGGGCTGAGGACTTGCGGCAAGTACTTGGCGGTGTAGCGACCGTCGCCATCGACCAGACCGACCCGCAGGTCCATGTAGTCTTCCTGGCTGTGATCAAAATGCAGGCGGATCAGGAAGTCGCCGGCAATCTTGCCTTCTTCGCCCAGTACCTTCAGGTACGGCGCGATCAAAGTGAAACCGTCCTTGTCGAGCTTCCAGGTCAGTCGGGCGTTGGCCTGAATGTACTGCCAGGGTTTGGCGAAAATCGGATCCAGGTGCAGGACGAAATCCTTGCTGTCCATGCGCAACTCGCCACCGTCGAGGTTGCCCGTCAGGCTACCGCTGACATTTCGTGCCGCCGGCGCGCCGTGATAGGCATCGAAACCGACGCTGTCGAGGTTGGCAGCGAAGCCGAACTTTGTACCGTCAGTGGCATTCGGACGGAAATCCAGCAGCACGTTGCGCAGCACGCCGGTCACTTTCAGGCGCTCGACCACCGTGGCAACCTCCTGCGGTAGCGGGCCCAATGCGTTGAGGAGCGGCGTGATCGGTGTCAGATCGAGACGATCGGCCTGCAAATGCCAGCGTTCGTCGACCTTGTCGGTAGCGCGTGTCTGCTGGAGTTGCACGCGAGATTCCCAGCGGGTTTCACCGAAGTTCATCGCCAGCGAATCGAGAGTGACGGTGGCGCCATCGGCGCTGTTTTCGTAGTAGGCATTGAGCGCCAGATTGTTGATCTGGATCGGCTTGCGCTCGGCGTAAGCGCCATTGAGTTGCGGGGCATTCAAACGCAGCGCCGCACTTTGCAAAGTGCCTTCAGCCCAGTTCACCCAAAGCTCGCCGCCGGCCTTGATCTCGGAGAAATTCCATTGCCGGGTCAGGCGCTCGGGCAGCCACTTCGACCAGTCACTTTGCGGCAGACTGGCGTAGCCTTCCAGGGCGCTGTCCTGCCATTGGCCCGCGCGAATCCGCGTGCGCAGGCTCAGCGCGACCGGTTGACCATCAGGCAAGGTCAAGCGTGCGTCGAGGCGTTGACGACTGGCACCGGTTTTCAGATTGAGACCAACATAGGTGAGGGTCATCGGCGCGTGATCCAGTGGCTGCAGGGTCACTTGGCTATCGAGGACAGACAACTGCCGAATCATTTGCGAGCGATTGAACAGTTGCTCCGCATCCAGTGGCTGATCCTTTTGCACCGGCAAGCCTTCCAGCGCCCAACTGCCGTCCTGCGCTTCCTTGAGGCTGATTTTCAGACCATTGAGTTCCAGATGGGCAATACGCACTTCACGAGCCAGCAGACTGGCCCAAAGATCCGGCACCACCCGCACCCGATCGAGGCGCAAGGCATTGGCGCCGTCACCGACCATCACATCATGGGCCAGCAGGATCGGCGCAAATCCCTTCCAGTTACCCTCCAGTTCACCGATCTGAAGTGGCATACCGAGGGCGGTGCTGGCTTTGTCTTCGATCTCGGCGCGGTATTCGGCCACCAGCGGCGTCAGTTCGCGGCCAAGGCTGACATACAACGCCATCAACACCAGAACCAACGCGCACAGGCTCAGCCCCCATCGGGTGAGTGCGGCCAGAATACGTGTCAGACGGTCCATGTCAGTTGGCTCCCATGGCAAAAAAACTGCGAAAAGCTGAGGCCAGCCGCTGTTGAAAAAGGGTGATGCAGGAATTCAGAGCAGCACCACGTCGTATTGTTCCTGGGAATACATGGTTTCCACCTGGAAGCGTATGGTGCGGCCGATAAACCCTTCAAGCTCGGCGACGTTTCCTGATTCTTCATCAAGCAAACGATCCACCACTTTCTGGTTCGCCAACACGCGATAACCCTCGGCCTGATAGGCCCGGGCTTCACGAAGGATCTCGCGGAAAATCTCGTAACAGATGGTCTCAGGCGTCTTTAACTTGCCGCGCCCCTGACAACTGCTGCACGGTTCGCACAGTACTTGCTCAAGACTTTCGCGGGTGCGCTTGCGAGTCATCTGCACCAGGCCCAACTCGGTGATGCCGATGATGTTGGTCTTGGCGTGATCACGCTCCAGTTGCTTCTCCAGCGTGCGCAATACCTGGCGCTGGTGCTCTTCATCTTCCATGTCGATGAAGTCAATGATGATGATCCCGCCCATATTGCGCAGGCGCATCTGCCGGGCAATCGCGGTGGCCGCCTCGAGATTGGTCTTGAAGATGGTTTCTTCGAGATTGCGATGGCCGACGAACGCGCCCGTGTTGACGTCGATGGTGGTCATGGCCTCGGCCGGATCGACTACCAGATAACCGCCGGACTTGAGCGGAACCTTGCGTTCAAGGGCTTTCTGGATTTCGTCTTCGACACCGTACAGGTCGAAAATCGGGCGCTCGCCCGGATAGTGCTCCAGACGATCGGCGATTTCCGGCATGAGTTCGGCGACGAACTGCGTGGTTTTCTGGAAGGTTTCCCGAGAATCAATGCGGATTTTCTCGATCTTCGGGTTAACCAGATCACGCAACGTGCGCAGGGCCAGACCGAGGTCTTCGTAGATCACGCTTGGCGCTGCGATGGTTTTGATCTGTTCGTTGATCTGATCCCACAGGCGTCGCAGGTAGCGGATGTCCATGAGGATTTCATCGGCGCCGGCACCTTCGGCGGCGGTACGCAGAATGAAGCCGCCGGCCTCTTTGATGCCTTCTTTGGCCACGCAGTCGCTGACCACCTGCTTGAGCCGCTCGCGCTCGGCCTCCTCTTCGATTTTCAGGGAAATACCGACGTGAGCGGTGCGCGGCATGTACACCAGATAGCGCGACGGAATCGACAGTTGCGTGGTCAGACGCGCGCCTTTGGAGCCGATCGGGTCCTTGGTGACTTGTACAACCAGACTCTGGCCTTCGTGCACAAGCGCGCTGATGCTCTCCACCGCCGGGCCTTCACGCACGGAGATTTCGGCTGCGTGAATGAACGCTGCACGATCCAGGCCGATGTCAACGAACGCAGCCTGCATACCCGGCAGCACCCGGACAATCTTGCCTTTATAGATATTGCCGACGATCCCGCGTTTTTGCGTGCGCTCGACATGGACTTCTTGCAGCACACCGTTTTCGACCACCGCCACGCGCGACTCCATCGGCGTGATGTTGATCAGAATCTCTTCACTCATGGCAGGATCTCGTTCAGGCATGTTCACGATAATGGCCGCATCTGGATTCATACGACGCTCATTGCGCGTTCAGGTTTTGCCAACAGGGTATGCCGAAATGGCCCAACAGTTCTGCGGTTTCGCAAACAGGCAACCCGACCACCGCCGAATAGCTGCCATTGAGCCCCGCGACAAACACCGCACCGAGCCCCTGAATGCCGTAACCTCCGGCCTTGTCCCGGGGTTCGCCGCTGGCCCAATAGGCGCCAGCCTCTTCACCGCTGATCGGACGGAACCGCACCAGACTGCGCACCACCCGCGACTCGCAATGCAGGTCTTCAAGCACCGCGATGGCGGTCAGCACTTCATGCTCCTTGCCGGACAACAGCATCAGCATGGCGCATGCGTCAGCTTCGTCCACCGGTTTGCCGAGAATTTTGCCGTTGAACACCACGGCGGTGTCGGCCCCCAGGACACAGCATGCCAGGTCGGACGCGAGCGTACGACGCCCGGCCTCGGCCTTGCCGCGTGCCAGGCGCTCAACGTATGCCGAAGGCGATTCTTCAGGGAGAGGGGTTTCATCAATGTCCGCGCTGATGGCGTGGAACGGAACGCCGATCTGCGTGAGCAACTCACGCCGACGCGGCGATCCAGAGGCGAGGTAAAGCGGCTTCATCAAAACATCTCCCTGTTCAGTGCCTTGCTTCACCGGATCAATTGATTTTGTAGCGCCGGCTCAATCCACGCAAAGCAAAGCTGATCCAAGGCCAAAGCAAGGCGCTGACCAGTGCCGGCAGCAGCAACGCCAGGGTCGGCTGGCGGTTGCCAGTCAAAGCGCTGAGCCACAACTGGACGAGTTGCGCGAGGCCGAAAATCACCAGGATAACCAGACACTGCTGCCACATCGGGAACATTCGCAGGCGCTGTTGCAATGACAACACCAGGAAAGTGATCAACGTGAGGATGAGCGCGTTTTGCCCAAGCAACGTGCCGTAGAGCACGTCTTCAGCCAGCCCCAGACAGAACGCGGTGACCATGCCGACCATATGCGGCATGTACAGCGCCCAGAATGTCAGGAGCAAGGCCAGCCAAAGCGGGCGAAGAATTTCCATGAATTGCGGTAGCGGCGACACGCTGAGCAGCATGCCGATGAGAAATGTCAGCCAGACGATCCAGCCGTTTCGCGATGCGGTAGCCCCGACCATTACTCTTGTCTCCCGGTGGTGGCCGGCGCGGCGACAGGCGGTTTGGCCGCTGGCCGGGCAGCAGGCTGGTTCGCAGGTGGTTTTGCAGCGGCGGGCGGTTTGTTCGCAGGTGGTTTCACGGGGGTAGCACCGGCAGCGGCGGCGGGCGTTGCAGGTGTGGCGGCAGGCGTTGCAGCCGCTGCGGGTGCGGTTTTCGGCACAGTCGCCGGCATCATTGGGCCACCGCCCTGCGCATCCAGATCCTCCTGCGCTTGCGCTGCATCGTTGGCGCGCTCTTCGGCGGTGCGATTGTCGCTGAATACCAGCAGCATGTAGCGGCTACGATTGAGCGCTGCCGTCGGCACCGCACGGACGATGGCAAACGGCTGGCCGGAATCGTGAATCACTTCTTTCACGGTTGCGACCGGATAGCCCGCCGGGAAGCGCTGGCCGAGACCGGAACTGACCAGCAGATCGCCTTCCTTGATGTCGGCGGTATCCGCCACATGACGCAGTTCCAGGCGTTCCGGGTTGCCGGTGCCGCTGGCAATCGCCCGCAGACCGTTACGGTTTACCTGCACGGGAATGCTGTGAGTGGTGTCGGTCAACAGCAATACACGGGAGGTGTAAGGCATCAACTCGACCACCTGCCCCATCAGACCACGCGCATCGAGCACCGGCTGACCGAGGACCACACCGTCGCGCTCACCTTTATTGATGATGATGCGATGGGTGAAGGGATTGGGGTCCATGCCGATCAACTCGGCCACTTCGACCTTTTCGTTGACCAGCGCGGAGGAATTGAGCAACTCGCGCAGCCGAACGTTCTGCTCGGTGAGGGCCGCTAGCTTTTGCATGCGCCCCTGCAGCAGCAGGTTTTCGGTTTTGAGTTTTTCGTTTTCGGCGACAAGCTCGGTGCGGCTGCCGAACTGGCTGGCGACACCTTCCCACAAGCGACCGGGCAGGTCAGTGATCCAGTAAGCGTCCATCAGCACCAGCGACATCTGGCTGCGTGCAGGCTTGAGCAGACTGAAACGCGCATCGACCACCATCAGTGCGACCGAGAGCACGGCCAGCACCAGCAGGCGAACGCCCAACGAAGGGCCCTTGGCGAAAAGCGGTTTAATAAGCCGCTCCTCCCAGGCAAATGTTCTGTTTATTCATACGGCATCAAACCGGCCTGGATGAAGACTGACAGAAGATAAACGCCAACAGGCAGCACTGCAAAGTGCTGCCTGCGCGCTCACCCACGTATTGCAATCGGCGACTTATTCGCTGGAGAGCAGATCCATGGTGTGCTTATCCATCATTTCCAATGCACGGCCACCGCCGCGAGCAACACAGGTCAGCGGATCTTCGGCAACGATCACCGGCAGACCGGTTTCCTGAGCCAGCAACTTGTCGAGGTCACGCAGCAGCGCGCCACCACCGGTCAGCACCAGGCCGCGCTCGGCGATGTCGGAAGCCAGTTCCGGCGGCGATTGCTCCAGCGCGCTTTTCACGGCCTGAACGATGGTTGCCAGGGACTCTTGCAGAGCTTCCAGCACTTCATTGGAGTTCAGGGTGAATGCGCGTGGAACGCCTTCGGCCAGGTTGCGACCGCGAACATCGACTTCGCGAATTTCGCCACCCGGGTAGGCCGTACCGATTTCCTGCTTGATGCGCTCAGCGGTGGATTCACCGATCAGGCTGCCGTAGTTACGGCGCACGTAGGTGATGATCGCTTCGTCGAAGCGGTCGCCGCCAACGCGCACGGATTCGGCATAGACCACGCCGTTCAGAGAGATCAGTGCGATTTCAGTGGTACCACCACCGATATCCACGACCATCGAGCCGCGAGCCTCTTCTACCGGCAGGCCGGCACCGATCGCAGCAGCCATTGGCTCTTCGATCAGGAACACTTCACGGGCACCGGCGCCAAGGGCCGACTCACGGATGGCGCGACGCTCAACCTGGGTGGATTTGCATGGAACGCAGATCAGTACACGAGGACTAGGCTGCAGAAAGCTGTTTTCGTGAACCTTGTTGATAAAGTATTGCAGCATCTTTTCGCAGACGCTGAAGTCGGCAATTACGCCGTACTTCATCGGACGAATGGCAGATATGTTGCCCGGTTTAGGGCAGTGCTTGCG
>NZ_JBIUWN010000062.1:0-33965 GCF_044743485.1 Pseudomonas sp. NPDC087614
CTCGCCAGTACCTGCTGTATTGCGACAAATGGTGAGCATGCAGGCGACTCATCACGCCTTTGTCGCAATACAGCAGGTACTGGCGAGTCGGATCCAGCTCCTTGAAACGAGCGTTCACTGCGTAGAACGGCATCGTCTGTACTTCTATTCCGGCAAGCTGCAGCGGGTCATCCTCGGCGGCATCCGGGTGACGGATGTCGATAACGATCTGACCGGCCAGCGCTTCGCCGACTTCTTCAATCTGCAAATCCTGGCCCAATTCGTCGATCACCCGATCGATCGGCACCAGTTTGGCGTTTTCGAGCGCTCGCTCGAGCACCGCCATGTCGAATTCTTTCTCTTCGTGCTCAACGCGACCACGCTTGGCAGCGGTCTTCGGATTGACCGAAATGACCCCGCAGTATTCGGGCATGTGCCGGGCGAAATCGGCAGTGCCGATCTCGTTGGCCGTGTCGATGATGTCCTGCTTGTGGGCGACGATCAGCGGACGCAGGACCAGTTTGTCGGTCACGCAGTCGATCACCGACAGGTTCGGCAGCGTCTGGCTCGACACCTGGGAGATCGCTTCACCGGTGACCAGCGCGTCGATGTGCAGGCGGTCGGCAATGGCCGTGGATGCGCGCAACATCATACGCTTCAATACGACGCCCATATGACTGTTATCGACTTTGCCGAGAATTTCTCCCAACACTTCTTCGAACGGAACACTGACAAATAGCACGCGTTGCGAGCTTCCGTACTTCTTCCAGATGAAATGCGCGACTTCCATCACGCCCAATTCGTGGGCACGACCACCGAGATTGAAGAAGCAGAAGTGCGCCATCAGGCCGCGCCGCATGATCTGGTAGGCCGCAACGGTCGAGTCAAAGCCGCCGGACATCAGAACCAGGGTCTGCTCAAGTGCGCCCAGCGGATAACCGCCAATGCCGTTGTGCTGGCTGTGGATGACAAACAACCGTTTGTCGCGAACTTCCATGCGCACTTCGATTTGCGGTGCCTTGAGGTCGATTCCGGCAGCGCCGCACTCGCGACGCAGCTTGCTGCCGACGTATTTTTCGACGTCCATCGAACTGAATGCATGCTTGCCCGCGCGCTTGCAGCGTACCGAGAAAACCTTCCCGGCCAGCGCATCGCCGTAGTGCTGCTTGCACTTTTCGGTGATGTCGTCGAAGTCGCCCAGCGGGTACTCGTCGATCTGCAGAAAGTGCGCGATGCCGGGCATGCAGGTCAGGCGCTCAACCATCTCTTTCAAGGCTTTGGGGTCGGTAACGCGGGTTTCCAGCTCGAGATTGTCCCACACACCGTTCACCACCACGGCCGGGTCCAGGTCACGGAGCACGGTGCGGATGTTCTTGGCCAACTGGCGGATAAATTTCGTCCGGACAGGTCGGCTTTTGATGGTGATCTCGGGGAAGACTTTTACGATTAGTTTCATGAAAACAGCGCGCGCTGGGCCAGCCGAAAAAGGGGGGCGCGGATTATAGCGGAAATTGCTCAAGGTTTAACCAGTTAATGTGCAGAAGGTTTTGCTTGCACCAAAACAGGTCATCTTTCACCTGAAGCGCTACATTAAGGGGCGACATTTTCATCTTTAAGGCGCTTTGAACCTTTAAAAGCGTGAATTTGGGGCAAAAAACCCATGCTGGGGCACTGGCATGCAATTTGCTCCCTTGTGAGGCAGGTTGCCTTGGCAGAGTATCTGCGCCGGCATCACCCATATTAAGGGCATCCATTACTAGCCCTAAGCCACCCGGAGGACACTATGTCGAAGTCGGTTCAACTCATCAAAGATCATGACGTCAAGTGGATTGATCTGCGCTTCACGGACACCAAAGGCACTCAGCACCACGTGACCATGCCGGCTCGCGATGCGCTGGAAGACGACTTCTTCGAAGTCGGCAAGATGTTCGACGGTTCCTCCATCGCAGGCTGGAAAGGCATCGAAGCCTCCGACATGATCCTGCTGCCGGACGACGAAACGGCCGTGCTCGACCCGTTCACCGAAGACGCGACCCTGATCCTGGTCTGCGACATCATCGAACCGTCGACCATGCAAGGTTACGATCGTGACCCGCGCGCCATCGCTCACCGCGCCGAGGAATACCTGAAGACCACCGGTATCGGTGACACCGTCTTCGCAGGTCCCGAGCCAGAATTCTTCATCTTCGACGAAGTGAAGTTCAAGTCCGACATCTCCGGCTCGATGTTCAAAATCTACTCCGAACAAGGCTCGTGGATGTCCGACCAGGACATCGAAGGCGGCAACAAAGGCCACCGTCCAGGCATCAAAGGTGGTTACTTCCCGGTTCCGCCGTTCGACCACGACCACGAAATCCGTACTGCCATGTGCAACGCACTGGAAGAAATGGGTCAGACCGTTGAAGTTCACCACCACGAAGTGGCGACTGCCGGTCAGAACGAAATCGGCGTCAAGTTCAACACCCTGGTGAAGAAAGCTGACGAAGTTCAGACTCTGAAATACGTTGTACACAACGTTGCCGACGCTTACGGCCGCACCGCGACCTTCATGCCGAAGCCACTGTACGGCGATAACGGTTCGGGTATGCACGTTCACATGTCCATCGCCAAAGATGGCAAGAACACCTTCGCTGGCGAAGGCTATGCCGGCCTGTCCGAAACCGCTCTGTACTTCATCGGCGGCATCATCAAGCACGGCAAAGCGCTGAACGGCTTCACCAACCCGGCGACCAACTCCTACAAGCGTCTTGTGCCAGGCTTCGAAGCTCCGGTCATGCTGGCCTACTCGGCGCGCAACCGTTCCGCCTCGATCCGTATCCCTTACGTCAACAGCCCACGCGGCCGTCGTATCGAAGCACGTTTCCCGGATCCGGCTGCCAACCCGTACCTGGCTTTCGCAGCACTGCTGATGGCCGGCCTGGACGGTATCCAGAACAAGATCCACCCAGGCGATGCCGCTGACAAAAACCTGTATGACCTGCCGCCTGAAGAGGCGAAAGAGATCCCACAAGTTTGCGGCAGCCTGAAAGAAGCCCTGGAAGAGCTGGACAAGGGCCGTGCGTTCCTGACCAAGGGCGGCGTGTTCTCCGACGACTTCATCGATGCTTACATCGCGCTGAAATCCGAAGAAGAAATCAAAGTCCGTACCTTCGTACACCCACTGGAATATGAGCTGTACTACAGCTGCTGATCCGGTAGCGCCGCGCTACGCGGCGTGACAAAAAGAGGCCTTCTTCGGAAGGCCTTTTTTATTGCCCGTGATTTCATTGGCGACGTACCACCCTGGAGCGGGCTTGCTCGCGAAGGCGTCTTGTCAGTCGCCATATCCTTCAGTGACCGACCGCGTTCGCGAGCAAGCCCACTCCCACAGGGATTTTTGGCGGGCAAATAATCTCTGGATATGTCCAGGGTTGGGCCTACCGTCGCACCTGGCCTATGCTGCAACCCATCGCGTTCATTCCCGGTCGATTTCATGGGTCGCTTCTTTCTCTCCATCCTGCTGCTGATCGCCGTTCCCGCCGCCGCGCAGATCTACAAGTACACCGATGCCAACGGCAACACGGTGTACAGCGATCATTCGCCGGACGGCGTCAAGGCACAGCCGGTTGACCTGCCGCCGCTCAACACAGTCGAGCCTCCGTCACCGAGCGCACCCGCCGCGCCCACTACCGACAACCCGAAGCCGTCGCGCAATGCCTATGACATTCTCGAACTCGCCGGCCTGCCCACCGAAGAAGCCCTGCGCGCCAACAACGGCACCTTCACCGTCAATGTGTTGATCAAGCCGCGCCTGCAGCCACCGCACCAATTCAGGCTGGTCCTGGACGACGAGCCTTACGGCCAGCCCAGCAACGTACCCATCCTGCAACTGGTGAACATCGATCGTGGCGAGCATCGACTCGCGGTGCAGGTGATCGATGGTCAGACGATCATTCAGCAGAGCCCTCCAGTGACCGTCACCGTGCAGCGGGTGCACACGCCATGATCCGCGCATGGCTGATCGTTGTGTTGGCACTGACGGCACTGCAAGCCACGGCGGAGGTGTTCACCTACGTCGATGGCCAAGGCAATCGCGTCTACACCGACCAGCCACGCGAGAACGCCAGGAAGGTTCCATTGGCGACCAGCAATCGCATGCCCGCCAATCCGACCGGCGCAGCACCGATCACCCCCGCGAAAAAGCCCCCGGAGCAACCGCCATTTCATTACGACATGCTGCGTATTCTGGTACCCGAGCCTGACGCAACCATCCGCAGCAGCGCCGGCGAATTGATCGTCAGTGTCACCAACGAGCCAGGCCTGCAAGCCGGCGATCGATATCGCCTGTTGCTGGATGGTCAGGCCACCGGCGAGCCCGGCGTCAGCCCGGTTTTTCCGCTAAGCAACATCGACCGGGGCAGCCACAACCTGTCGGTGGAAATCCTCGATGCCGCGGGCCGCACCGTCGAACGCACCGCCAACCAGCCCTTCCACATGCTGCGCATCTCGCTCGCGCAAAAACGCCAGGTTAAACCCTGCGTTACTGGGGACTACGGTGTGCGCCCGGAATGTCCGCTGAAAGACAAACCTGAAGAGCCGAAAAACCCCTTCCTGCGTTTCTTCTAACGCCATTGTGCTTTGCGCACTATATTGGTGCAAAAAACTGCACACTTCCCACATTCCAACCCATTTTGGTTCGAAAGTACCCGCAAGAGCTGGCAAAGCGCCACGCAAACGAGCGTCAAACGCCCGTTTCAGGGGCTGAGCGCTTCTTTTCGGAGCCTTGGTTTGGTTTTTGCATTTTCCATCCAAACACGCTTGTTTCTTGCGCACGCTCCGCCCCCAAAAGAGGCCTTGATGACTATTAGCGACGCAATCCCACGCTTGCTGCTCGACAACCTGACCACCGCCACCATTCTGCTCAATGCCCAATTGCGCCTTGAGTACATGAACCCGGCCGCGGAGATGCTGCTGGCCATCAGCGGGCAGCGCAGCCATGGCCAGTTCATCAGCGAGCTGTTCACCGAATCCACCGAGGCGCTCAATTCGTTGCGCCAGGCGGTCGAACAAGCGCACCCGTTCACCAAACGCGAAGCGATGCTCACCGCCCTCACCGGTCAGACCTTGACCGTGGATTATGCGGTGACGCCCATCCTCAGTAACGGCGCAACCCTGCTGCTGCTGGAAGTCCACCCGCGTGATCGCTTGCTGCGGATCACCAAGGAAGAGGCGCAAATTTCCAAGCAGGAAACCAGCAAGATGCTGGTGCGCGGCCTCGCCCACGAGATCAAGAACCCTCTGGGCGGCATCCGTGGCGCAGCGCAATTGCTGGCCCGCGAGCTGCCGGAAGACAGTCTGCGCGATTACACCAATGTGATCATTGAAGAGGCCGATCGCCTGCGCAATCTGGTCGACCGCATGCTCGGCTCCAACAAGCTGCCGTCGCTGGCCATGTGCAACGTCCACGAAGTCCTGGAGCGCGTCGGGCATCTGGTTGAAGCCGAAAGCCAGGGCTGCATCACGTTGGTGCGCGACTATGACCCAAGCATTCCGGACGTGTTGATCGACCGCGAACAAATGATTCAGGCGGTGCTGAACATCGTCCGCAACGCGATGCAGGCGATCAGCAGCCAGAACGAGTTGCGCCTGGGCCGCATCAGCCTGCGCACCCGTGCCATGCGCCAGTTCACAATCGGCCATATCCGCCATCGCCTGGTGACCAAGATCGAGATCATCGATAACGGCCCGGGCATTGCGGCGGAACTCCAGGAAACCATTTTCTTTCCCATGGTCAGCGGCCGCCCGGACGGTACCGGGCTGGGCTTGGCCATTACCCAGAACATCATCAGCCAGCACCAGGGCCTGATCGAGTGTGAAAGCCATCCAGGCCACACCACGTTCTCGATCTTTCTGCCACTGGAACAAGGAGCCACATCGACATGAGCCGTAGTGAAACCGTGTGGATCGTCGATGACGACCGTTCTATCCGTTGGGTTCTGGAAAAGGCCCTGCAGCAAGAAGGCATGACCACCCAGAGTTTCGACAGCGCCGACGGCGTGATGAGTCGTCTGGCCCGTCAGCAGCCGGACGTGATCATTTCCGACATCCGCATGCCGGGTGCCAGCGGCCTTGATCTGCTGGCGCGGATTCGCGAGCAGCACCCACGGTTGCCGGTCATCATCATGACCGCTCACTCCGATCTGGACAGTGCCGTTGCCTCCTATCAGGGCGGCGCGTTCGAATACTTGCCAAAGCCGTTCGACGTCGATGAAGCCGTATCGCTGGTCAAACGCGCCAATCAGCATGCGCAGGAACAACAAGGCCTTGAAGTCGTTCCTTCGCTGACCCGCACCCCGGAAATCATCGGCGAAGCGCCGGCGATGCAGGAAGTGTTTCGCGCCATCGGCCGCTTGAGCCACTCCAACATCACCGTGCTGATCAACGGCGAATCCGGCACCGGTAAAGAACTGGTGGCCCACGCCCTGCACCGTCACAGCCCGCGCGCGGCCTCGCCGTTTATCGCGCTGAACATGGCGGCGATTCCCAAGGATCTGATGGAGTCCGAACTGTTCGGTCACGAGAAGGGTGCGTTCACCGGCGCGGCCAACCTTCGTCGCGGTCGTTTCGAACAGGCCGACGGCGGCACGCTGTTCCTTGATGAAATCGGCGACATGCCGGCCGACACCCAGACGCGCCTGCTGCGCGTTTTGGCCGACGGCGAGTTCTATCGCGTTGGCGGGCATGTGCCAGTCAAAGTCGACGTACGCATCATCGCCGCGACCCACCAGAACCTGGAAACCCTGGTCCACGCCGGAAAATTCCGTGAGGACTTGTTCCACCGCCTTAACGTGATCCGCATCCACATCCCGCGTCTGTCGGACCGTCGCGAAGACATCCCGACCCTGGCCAAGCACTTCCTCAGCCGCGCGGCACAGGAGTTGGCGGTCGAGCCGAAACTGCTGAAAAGCGAGACCGAGCAATACCTGAAAAACCTGCCGTGGGGCGGCAACGTGCGTCAGCTGGAAAACACCTGCCGCTGGATCACTGTCATGGCGTCCGGGCGTGAGGTGCACATCAGCGACCTGCCACCGGAACTGCTGAACTTGCCACAGGATTCGGCGCCGGTGACCAACTGGGAGCAAGCCCTGCGTCAGTGGGCCGATCAGGCGTTGGCGCGTGGCCAGTCGAACCTGCTCGACAGCGCGGTGCCGGCATTTGAGCGGATCATGATCGAGACGGCGTTGAAACATACCGCCGGGCGTCGTCGTGATGCCGCGGTGTTGCTGGGTTGGGGGCGTAATACCCTGACGCGCAAGATCAAGGAACTGGGGATGAAGGTCGATGGTGGGGATGATGATGAGGGAGACGAAGGCTGATCAGCCACGACCCAATGTGGGAGTGGGCTTGCTCCCACATTTAGCCCTCCATGCACCAACCTAATGCACTTGGACCCGTGATCGGGCATCGCAACCTGTTCAAAAAACACCCAGAAAAAACTGAAAACCCCAAGCTGCAGAAGCATGAAAGCCTCGAATTACGGGGCTTTCATGCTTCTGGGGACTTTTTCTGTTTCCGAATACTGAAAACTGGCACGCCCCCTGCAATATCGCTTACAGGTGATTCGATTCACCACCCGTTTCGGGGACCTTGGTACAGGCAGGCCGGGGATTCCCCTCTTTACACCGGGCTCATACCGCAACGCGACGAGCCCACCCTTTTGGGATCCTTGGTACAGGCAGGCCGGGGGTTCCCTCTTTACAGCGGACCGACGCCAACAGCGAAGTCCACCTTTTTGGGAACCCTGATACAGGCAGGTCAGGGATTCCCGCTTTTACACCGCTGGCCCGGTTTCGGGGTCAATTGACCCTCGGACGCTTGGGTAAATGATGCAAGGGGTGGTTCTGCCGCCCAGGATCAAACGCCTTTAACTCCTCTTCCAGCCTGTCCAGCATCTGTCCGGGACTGACCTCCTCCTTTGCGATGCTTCTCAAGCGCGACTTTTCGACAGCGCCTGCCTTTTCGAAATGTTCAAGGAACGCCCAGACCCGGCGCTGTAACAGCTGACGCTCGACGAAGAATTCAGGCGTACGGCTCAGATTTCGAATCCGTTTGAACAGGTTGTTTTCAGAAATGGTATTCAACCTGTCCCAAAGCGCCAGCTTCTCTGGCACTTGCGCTTGCGGTACATGCCGCAGCCAGAGATCCGCCGACGTATCGACGCTCTCTACTCCCAACCAGATATCGGTGCCCGTTTGCCGACGGGCGAATATCAATCGCCTCAGGGACGCCGGGTCGGAGACAGGATTACCGGTTAAATTGAAGCCTGCTCTAAGCTCCACGGACTCGGGAATCGATCTGATTCGATTATTCGCGAGATTCAAAACTGTCCGGGGAATTTCAGACGTAATGCCTTCCGGAAACGTGTCGATATCGGTGTTGGAAAGATCGAGCTCCTGCAACTTGCTCATTCCTTCCAGCGAAGGCGTTTCAAGCAGCGCGTTCTCGCCAAGTTTCAGCACTTGCAACCCTTTGGGGCCATTCTCGGCGCCGAGCCCGACAGGCAACTGGCTGATTCCGGTGTGCGTCAAATCCAATATCCGCAGCTCGGACATCCCGGTAACGTCAGGAGCATTGCGTATATAGGGATTTCGTTGAAGGTCCAGTACCTCTAACCGTGACCGCACGGCCAGTTCACTCAGTCCGCCGGGCAGGTCTAAAAGCCCTGTGTTACCTAGTTTCAACACGCGCAGTTGCGCCATACCGCGCACCGAAAAACCGTACCCGACGGTTTGACCTTCCAGGTTCAGTTCCTGCAAGCGTGGCAACTTTTTCAACTGTTCGATATCGGCTGGCGCTATGTGGCCCCATGGGTCACTCAGATCAGCGACTCGCAATGCCTTGAGCATCCCGACGCCGTCAGGTAGTCCATTCATCTGGCCTGACGCACGCAGCACTTCAACGTTGGGAAACGCTGCAAAGAAATCCTTCACGACCAGCGGCGAAGGACCTCTCAGAGTAAGAGAAACAACGGAATTGATCGGTGTGGAAAAAACTGGAGTCATTTGCATTGGCCATGCACTCAGATCGATATACGCCTTGAAGCCCACCATTCGCCCACCGCGATAGACTCGCCCCCAAGGGTCGAGAGAGTCGCCTTGCCACTTATACAGTTGAATCAGCTTGCTACTCATTAACAGTCGACTAGCGCGCTCAGCGCCGGGAGAATCCTTGAGCGCATCCGTCCAGACGCTTAATTCACGCTCCAGTTGCGGCAAACCCGATTGAATACGCTTGAGTTCCGCCTCTACCGTCTCCTTGTCACCAAACCGGGATACAAAGTCATCCGCCTGTCGATCAGACAGTTGCGCAAGGTATTGTTTGACTTGCGCTCGAAGGGTCGAGTCAACCACCTCGCGCGCATGCCAGAGGCCGCTGTCATTGTCGCGCACCAACTCCGGTCCCGAGGCATACCGTTCACGGGATAACCGGGCACGAACCGTTGCCTCGACCAGATCCATTGCGACAAGAACAGTGCCGCCCTCTGACAGATCGACGTAAGTTTGCTTGTTAAAAACCCTGATGCCTCTACTGTCGGCACCCGGAAGCATTACGCCTGCGTTGATCACGTAATTCTCCAGCAGCGGCGCGGCTGCCGGAGGACGGATGTCATCGGGAGCCATGTGTACAACGACGGCCGGCGCCGGGCGGATGGCATCAACGCTTGCATCCCCTGAAGAGCCGGCTCGCGGATGAGGATTATCGAGAGAAATACCCGAATTGGCGCCTCGGCGGCCCGATGGGCCGGGGAGCAAAGTGTCCGCCTGAACCGATCGGCTCGAGCTACCTGGAACATCCACGTGGGTACTGCCACCGCGAGGTGGTTTTACTGGCATGTTTTTCATCCTTGAAGAACTCGCCCTTGGCATTCGCTCAAGGGACGAAGGTTCCGGCATCCTGCCGGTTTGAAAGAGAAGCGCACGATAGCGCGCACAGGGGATGAAGAAGAGCGGAAAGGCAGACTTGTGTGGTAGGAAACGGCATCAATCAGCGTGGGAGTGAACCTGCAGGGCGGTAAGCCTCGGCTCAGTTCGCGTGCAGTCGAATCTCCAGCCGCCAGCGGTCATCGAACTTGCTGCCGGCCCATTCTGCTTGCAGCGGCCGCGCCGCCAGTACTGTCAGCAGCAGCCCACCGTCACTTGCTCGCGTACGCCAATTCACATCTTTGCCATTGAGCTTGAGCTGACCTTTCTGCGCGCGGCCTTCGGCCTGAAACAACAACGCCACCGCACCATCGACGATCTCGCCGTGCAACTTGGGCTCGTTGTTGAACCACACCACCAGGCCATCGTCGGTGACGTCAACCTGCTGCAGCACGCTCGGATCCGGCGTGGTCAGGCGACCGATCATCAAACCGATCATCAAACCGACAATCGCCAGCGAACCGATCACCCGCGGGAATAGTTTCGAACGCGGGTCCGCTTGCGGCGTAGAATGCGCGTCATCTTTACCTTCGGAGCCGTGCATGTTTCACGTCATCCTTTTTCAACCAGAAATTCCGCCGAATACCGGCAACGTTATCAGGCTGTGCGCCAACAGCGGCTGCCACCTGCATTTGATCGAACCGCTGGGCTTCGAGATGGACGACAAGCGCTTGCGCCGGGCCGGTCTCGACTACCACGAATATGCCACGCTGCAACGTCACGCCGACCTTGCCAGTTGCCTGGAGAGCCTGGGCAATCCACGCTTGTTCGCGTTCACCACCAAGGGTTCGCGGCCATTCCATGATGCCGCGTTCGTCCCGGGCGATGCGTTCATCTTCGGCCCGGAAAGCCGTGGCCTGCCGCCAGAGGTACTCGACGCCCTGCCCACCGAACAACGCCTGCGCCTGCCTATGCGCGAAGGCTGCCGCAGCCTGAACCTGTCCAACACCGTGGCAGTGGCCGTGTACGAAGCCTGGCGCCAGAACGGTTTCAAATAACACCGCAAAACAAATGTGGGAGCGGGCTTGCTCGCGAAGGGGCCGTATCAGCTGACATCAATGTCGCCTGACACACCGCTTTCGCGAGCAAGCCCGCTCCCACAAGGGTGTTGCTTAACCGTTTACTGAACGGTCGGGGCCTCGCCGCTTTCCTGCATGCGCTGCAGCTCTTGCGCGTACAGGGCGTCGAAGTTCACCGGAGCCAGCATCAGTGCCGGGAACGAACCACGGGTCACCAGGCTGTCCAGGGTTTCACGGGCGTACGGGAACAGGATGTTCGGGCAGAACGCACCCAGGGTGTGGCTCATCGAAGCCGGGTCCAGGTTCTTGATCAGGAAGATACCGGCCTGTTGCACTTCAGCGATGAAGGCCACTTCGTCGCCGTTTTTCACGGTCACCGACAGGGTCAGCACGACTTCAAAAAAATCGCCTTCCAGCTCTTTCTGGCGAGTGTTCAGATCCAGACCGACGCTCGGATCCCACTGCTGGCGGAAGATCGCCGGGCTTTTCGGGGCTTCGAATGACAGGTCGCGTACGTAGATGCGCTGCAAGGAAAATTGCGGTGCGGTTTCTTCTTCGCTGGCTGCAGTGTTCTGTTGGTCAGTCATCTCAGATCCTTATCGATCTTGGGTCTTTAGGGAGTGCTGTACGTGGGTGCAGCCGTTCAGGCCTTGAGCAGCGCGTCGAGCTTGCCCGCGCGTTCCAGGGCATACAAATCGTCACAACCGCCAATGTGCTTGCTGCCGATCCAGATCTGCGGCACGGACGTGCGCCCGGCCTTCTGGGTCATTTCGGCGCGCACCTGCGGCTTGCCATCGACCTTGATCTCTTTGAAGTCCACACCTTTGTTCGCCAGCAGATACTTGGCTCGCGAGCAGTAAGGGCAGTAATCGCTGGAGTAGACGATGACTTCACTCATATCACTTCACCAGCGGCAGGTTGTCGCCTTTCCAGCTGGAGATCCCGCCGGACAGCTTGGCGGCGGTGAAGCCGGATTTCATCAGCTCGCGAGCGTGGGTGCCAGCGGTCTGGCCCAGTGCGTCGACCAGAATGATGGTTTTGGCCTTGTGTTTTTCCAGCTCGCCGATGCGAGCAACCAGCTTGTCCTGGGGAATGTTGATCGCGCCAACGATATGGCCAGCGGCGTAATCTTTCGCCGGACGGATGTCCACCACCACGCCTGCATCTTTATTGACCAGCGCGGTCAGCTCGCCGGTGCTCAGGCTTTTACCGCCGCCCTGCATCGTGTGCACCAGCAGCAGAGCCAGCAGTACGACGAAGATACCGACAAGAATGTAGTGGTTAGTGGCAAATTCAATCAGGTGAGCAACCATCGAAGGAGGTTCCAGGGCGTTAAAATGTCGGCCAGTATACACAGCCACTATGGTGGGCCAAACCCCGTCCGGCGGTGACGCCGTCGGAACTTCGCTTTAAACTCCTACTCCCTTTTCCATCTCCCCCTTCTTTATTAGCCACGAGTGGATTCCATGACTACCACGCCTAAACCTTTGGTTCTGATGATTCTCGACGGCTTCGGTCACAGTGACAGCCACGAATCCAATGCCGTTTATGCGGCGAAAAAGCCTGTACTCGATCACCTGTGGGCCACCGTGCCAAACGGTTTGATCTCGGGCAGCGGCATGGACGTCGGCCTGCCGGACGGCCAGATGGGCAACTCCGAAGTCGGCCACATGAACCTCGGCGCCGGTCGCGTGGTGTATCAGGACTTCACCCGAGTGACCAAATCGATCCGCGACGGCGAGTTCTTCGAGAACCCGACCCTCTGCGCCGCTGTGGATAAAGCCGTGACCGCCGGCAAAGCCGTGCATTTCATGGGCCTGCTGTCCGATGGCGGCGTACACAGCCATCAGGATCACCTGATCGCCATGGCCGAACTGGCCTTCAAGCGCGGCGCCGAAAAAATCTACCTGCACGCCTTCCTCGACGGCCGCGACACCCCGCCAAAAAGCGCCGCTTCGTCGATCGAACTGCTCGATGCGACGTTCAAAGCGCTCGGCAAGGGACGCATCGCCAGCATCGTCGGCCGCTACTTCGCCATGGACCGTGACAACCGCTGGGATCGTGTATCCCAGGCCTACAACCTGATCGTCGACGGCCACAGCGAATTCAACGCCGCGACCGCTCAACAAGGCCTGGAAGCGGCTTATGCGCGCGGCGAGAGCGACGAATTCGTCAAAGCCACCACCATTGGCGAGCCGGTGAAGGTCGAAGACGGCGACGCGATGGTATTCATGAACTTCCGTGCCGACCGCGCCCGCGAGCTGACCCGCGTGTTCGTGGAAGACGATTTCAAGGAATTCGAACGCGCCCGCCAACCCGAACTGGCCGGTTTCGTGATGCTGACCCAGTATGCCGCGAGCATCCCGGCACCGTCGGCTTTTGCTCCCGGCAGCCTGGAAAACGTGCTGGGCGACTACCTGGCGAAAAACGGTAAAACCCAACTGCGCATCGCTGAAACCGAAAAATACGCGCACGTGACCTTCTTCTTCTCCGGCGGTCGCGAAGAACCGTTTCCCGGCGAAGAGCGCATCCTGATTCCGTCGCCGAAAGTCGCCACATATGACCTGCAGCCGGAAATGAGTGCGCCGCAAGTCACCGATCGCATCGTCGACGCCATCGAAAACCAGCGTTACGACGTGATCGTGGTCAACTACGCCAACGGCGACATGGTCGGCCACAGCGGCGTGTTCGACGCGGCGGTGAAGGCAGTTGAATGCCTGGACACCTGCGTCGGGCGCATCGTCGAAGCGCTGGAAAAGGTCGGCGGCGAAGCATTGATCACTGCCGACCACGGCAACTGCGAAAAAATGTCCGACGAAGAAACCCACCAGGCACACACCGCGCACACCACCGAGCCGGTGCCGTTCATTTATGTCGGCAAGCGCGACCTCAAGGTCCGTGAAGGCGGCGTGCTGGCGGACGTAGCGCCGACCATGCTGAAACTGCTGGGCCTGGAAAAACCGGCTGAAATGACCGGTACTTCGATTCTGGTCTGACCCTCAACAACAAAACACCGCAAACCCCTGTGGGAGCGGGCCTGCTCGCGAATGCGCAGTGTCAGTCAACATCAACGTTGCCGACACACCGTATTCGCGGGCAAGCCCGCTCCCACATTGGTTTTGCGCTATTTTCAATAGCGAATCGGCTCCAGTTATCACACAGCCCCAATTGGGCGTTTTTTTTGCAGCGTCGGGCGGGCATACTAGGCCGTCCCTTACCCTGGTACCGCCCGCCCCTATGCTTCGCGTCCTGATCGCCCTTGCTCTGACATGCCTGCTCCAAACGGCCTTCGCTGACGAGCGCGCGCAAACCCAACAGCAACTGGACGCCACGCGCCAGGACATTGCCGAGCTGAAAAAGCTGCTGGGCAAGCTCCAGGAAGAAAAATCCGGCGTGCAGAAAGAGCTCAAGGGCACCGAAACCGAGATGGGCAAGCTGCAGAAGCAGGTCGATGCCCTGCAAAAGGAACTGCGCAAGAGCGAATCCGAGCTGCAGCGGCTCGATGAGGAGAAAAAAAAACTCCAGAGCGCGCGCACTGAACAGCAGCGACTGATCGCGATCCAGGCCCGAGCTGCCTACCAGAACGGTCGCCAGGAATACCTCAAACTGCTGCTCAACCAGCAGAATCCCGAGAAATTCGCCCGTACCCTCACCTATTACGATTATCTGAGCCAGGCCCGCCTGGAGCAGTTGAAGAACTTCAACGAAACTCTGCGCCAACTGGCCAGTGTCGAAAAAGACATCGCCATGCAACAAGCGCAGTTGCTGGTACAGAAAAGCAGCCTCGACACCCAGCGCGAAGCGCTGGAAAAAGTCCGCAAGGAGCGCCAGCAAGTCCTCGCCAAACTCAACGACGACGTGAAAGCACGCGATCAGAAACTCGCCGCTCGCGAGCAAGATCAGGCAGACCTGTCTAAAGTCCTTAAAACCATTGAAGAAACCTTGGCCCGCCAGGCCCGTGAGGCAGAAGAGGCGCGACAAAAAGCGCTGATCGCCCAGCAGGAAGCGGAAAAAAAGCGTTTGCGTGAGGCGCAAGCTGAAAACAGCGATGCCCCACGCAAACCCGCCAGATCAACCTCCGGCCCTTTGGTGTCCAGCCGCGGCGAGACCTTCGGTGGCCCTTTTGCTGCAACCCGGGGAAAACTTCCTTGGCCGGTTGATGGTCGACTACTGGCGCGCTTCGGTGAAAGCCGTGGCGATGATGCCCGCACCAAATGGGACGGCGTGATGATCAGCGCCTCCGCCGGCAGCCAGGTGCATGCCGTACATGGCGGGCGCGTGGTGTTCGCCGACTGGTTACGCGGTGCCGGGCTGCTGGTGATCCTCGATCATGGCAACGGGTATCTGAGTCTTTACGGTCACAACCAGACGCTGCTCAAGTCGGCCGGCGACGTGGTAAAAGCCGGTGAGTCCATCTCCACTGTGGGTAACAGTGGCGGCCAGGACACACCCGCACTGTATTTCGCAATTCGTCAGCAGGGTCACCCGAGTGATCCGGCGCAATGGTGCCGCGCGCAAGGATAGGCGTTGAGTCACCAACTTTAGGAGTTCGTTCGACATGCTGCATTTGTCCCGTCTTACCTCGCTGGCCCTGACGATCGCCCTGGTGATCGGCGCGCCTCTGGCGTTCGCCGCTCAGCCGGCCCCGGTCGTCGCTCCGGCAGGCACTGCCGCGACCTCCAAGGCACCGCTGCCGCTGGAAGAGTTGCGCACCTTTGCCGAGGTCATGGACCGGATCAAAGCTGCTTATGTCGAGCCGGTGGACGACAAGACGCTGCTGGAAAACGCCATCAAGGGCATGCTCAGCAATCTTGATCCGCACTCCGCCTATCTGGGTCCTGAAGACTTTACGGAATTGCAGGAAAGCACCAGCGGCGAGTTCGGCGGTCTGGGTATCGAAGTCGGTTCCGAAGACGGTTTCATCAAAGTCGTCTCGCCTATCGACGACACACCCGCCTCGAAGGCCGGTATCAAGGCCGGTGACTTCATCGTCAAGATCAACGGCCAGCCGACTCGCGGCCAGACCATGACCGAAGCCGTGGACAAGATGCGCGGCAAGATCGGCCAGAAAATCACCCTGACCCTGGTGCGCGACGGCGGGACACCGTTCGATGTGACCCTGGCGCGCGCGGTGATTCAAGTGAAGAGCGTCAAGGCGCAGTTGCTGGAATCGGGCTACGGCTACATTCGCATCACCCAATTCCAGGTCAAGACCGGCGAAGAGGTTTCCAAGGCCCTGATCAAGATGCGCAAGGACAATGGCAAGAAGCTCAGCGGCATCGTTCTTGACCTGCGTAACAACCCCGGTGGCGTGCTGCAGGCGGCGGTGGAAGTGGTCGACCACTTCATCACCAAAGGCCTGATCGTCTACACCAAAGGCCGGATCGCCAACTCCGAACTGCGCTTCTCCGCCACTGGCAGGGACGAAAGCGAAGCGGTGCCGATGGTCGTTTTGATCAACGGTGGCAGCGCCTCGGCCTCGGAAATCGTCGCCGGCGCCCTGCAGGATCAGAAACGCGCCGTGATCATGGGCACCACCAGTTTCGGCAAAGGCTCGGTACAGACCGTGCTGCCGCTGAACAACGATCGCGCGCTGAAGATCACCACCGCCCTGTACTACACGCCGAACGGCCGCTCGATCCAGGCTCAGGGCATCGTCCCGGACATCGAAGTGCGCAAGGCGAAGATCACCAATGAGGCGGATGGCGATTACTTCAAGGAAGCCGATCTGCAAGGCCACTTGAGCAACGGTAATGGCGGCGCCGACAAACCGACCAAATCCGGCACCAAGGCCAAGGCCATGCCGCAGGATGACGATTACCAGTTGGCCCAGGCCCTGAGCCTGCTCAAAGGCCTGAGCATTACGTCCGGCCGTTGAGGATGTCTTTGCGTTTCGTCTTCGTCCTGTTGTGCTGTCTGGCGGGTGCTGTGCAAGCAGAACCCGCCAGCTCCACGCCTCACAAAGCCTACCTGACACTGATCATCGACGATCTGGGGCAAAACCTGCCTCGGGATCGCCGTGTGCTTGCGCTACCCGGCCCGGTGACCACGGCGATCATGCCCGACACGCCGCATGCCACCGAGTTTGCCCGCGAAGCCCATCGCGCCGGCAAGATCGTTATCCTGCACATGCCCATGGATCCGGCGACCGGCCCCTACGCCTGGCTTCCGGAACTGCCTATCGAAGCGCTTGAGAAGCGCCTGAACGCCGCCTTCAAAAAGGTCCCTTACGCGGTCGGCATCAATAACCACATGGGTAGCCGCATGACGTCCCAACCGGCGGCGATGGCGTGGTTGATGGGCGAGTTGCAGCGCCGGCACAAATTCTTCGTCGACAGTCGCACCAGCGCGCAGACAGTGGCCGCACAACAAGCACAGAAGATTGATCTGGCGAGTGTTTCGCGGGATGTATTCCTCGATGACGAACGCACTGAAGCGGCGATCTTCACGCAGTTGCAGACTGCGATCACCCTGGCCCGCAAGCAGGGCTCGGCCGTCATGATCGGCCACCCTTATCCACAGACCCTCGCTGTGCTGGAGCGCGAGCTGCCCAAACTCGCAGCTCAGGGCATCGAGTGGATCGACATCAAGCAGATGATCAGTGTGCGCAGTAACCGCGCCATGATCGGCCATGGCAAAGACGGCATTTATCGGTAACACCCTGATACGTTGCTCAATACATAGTTACCGCCAGACACTTGACCCAATTCCCGATAGTGAGACCTGCAACAGGTCGCGACTCCGCTGAGTCGCCTTTCTACTTTCAGGATTGACTATGACGACCCACGAACCAATCCCCTCGCCCGCAGGGCAGGTTGACTCCATAAAGATCGATAACCTTCTGATCAACTTCACGACGGAGTTTCTCCGTGTCTGGGATACCGCCGGTTTGCGTACAAAACCGGCCGCGTTCTGGCACCCCACTCCGGCACCCGATCTACTGCCAGGCTATTTCCCCTTGGGCGATGTCGCCGCTGCCGGCCATGGCAACATCAACGGAAAAAGAGTGGTGGTTGTGGCTCGCGAAGCTGACACACCCAGCGCTGACCCCACCAAAGGCAAGGCACTGCGCCGCCCCGACGATTTCGAGTTGATCTGGAAAGATGCAGGTTCAAGATCGAAGAAAGACCTCTCGATTTGGCGACCGATCCCCCCCGAAGGCTACGTGGCGCTGGGTTCGGTCTGTTCAAACGATCACGAAAAACCTTCGTTCAACGCTGTTCGTTGTGTCCGCGCCGACCTGGTGATCGCGTCAGCGACCAGCGAACTGGCATGGAACGACAAGGGGAGCGGTGCACGACAAAGCATCAGCGCCTGGCATGCCGTTCCGCCAACCGCCGCAACAGGTGAAATCCACCTGGCCCCCGGCACCTTTGTGGGATTTTCCGGTTACTCAAAACCCGAGAATTTCCTCGTCTACTCGCTACGCATGCAGATCCCGATCAAGGTCAATCCGAAGCCTGTGGCGCCGCTGCTTTGCGGGGAAGTACCGACCCTGCCGGAGGCACCGGATCAGCCTACATACATCGCCGAACTTCCGTGGTTCACGATAAAAGACCCATTGCTGTCGCCACTCGAGCAGCTAAGCAGATCGCCTTTGTATCTTCTGGAGCGCACGGATCAGTATTTGCTCGTCGGCCATGCCCACAACGCCGAAAACGAGAGCAAAACGTTCAGGTGGGTAGCGCCTCGTGCGCAGCGAGCGGGAAGCCTGCGGTCATTCACCTACAACACCTCTGTCGAATTTGGTGCTCAATGGCAAACCAACTTGCCCAACCCGTTCATGTTTTCGGCAAGGCTGAACCATGATTTCACCCAGTGCGAAATACACTCGAACGAATGGCTCAACGCAGCCGCCATTGACGTTGTAGCGGTTGTGGACAAACAAAAGTCCGTGGCGATTTACCTGATTCAGAGCGATTACAGGCTGCGGCGTACCGACGGTACACCTGTGACCAGTGGTTTCAGTTACACCGATGGCAACAGCTTGCACATCAGCCAGTACGTACCTGAAATGCCTGAAGCCATTGTCGTTCCCGAGCAGGAACCAGAAGCGCAAATGCCCCTGGACACTCAGGCAGCAGACGACGAACCCGCCACCCCGCTACCCGAGTCAGAATTGCCGACGGCTACAGATACCGCGCCATGATGTCGTCCACCACGCCTTCTTTGCGCAGTTGGTCCAGTGCGGCCTGAAGCCTGGCAACGACTTCGTCCGAGACATCTTTGTTCAATGCCAGATACAACTGCGCACTGTTGAAGCGCAGCACGGTCTTGAGTCCGCTCACACCATCCTGCCGCGCCAGATAACGCCCGGCAGGATCACCCGTTGCCCACAGGTCGATCTGGCCGCTGACCAGTTTCTTGGCGTTGTCCTGATCGCGCAGTACGACCACCGGCTTCAAGCCTTGTTTGGTCAGCGTCTCGGCAATCGCATCGCCCTTATAGGCGCCGATCTTGTACTTGCGTGCGTCATTGAGCGTTTCGAGGGTGATCTTGCTGTCAGCCTTGGCCAACAGGATCCAGTCGTCAGGGCCGATCGGGCCGACCCATTTGAAGAGCCTCTCGCGATCCGGCAGTCGCGCCATCACGAAGGCACCGTAACCGGGATTTTCCAGCGCCAGCTTGTACACTCGCTCCCAAGGGAAGCGCAGGGTCAGGCTGTAAGTAATGCCGGCACGCTGGAACATCTCGCGCACGATATCGGTAGCGATACCGTTGATGTTCTCGCCCTGGGCGAAGTTCTTGCCGTTCTTCGCCATGTTGTACGGCGGGAAGTTTTCGGTGAGAAGCACCAGATCGGTATCAGGACTGGTTTCGGCCCGGGCCGGGCTGAGCAACAACACAGAGGCACTGGCGAGAACAAGAAGCAGGCGTTTGATCATGTCGGGCTACCGGAATCCATGGCGTGCCCAAGAGTGCCTTGGGTACGCCATGGTGTCCACTGGCCTGTACCGATTTTGGCGCTTAGCGCATCACGATGGCGCGATGAGCCATATACGCCTTGGCTTCCTGCACGGTGTATTCGCCGAAGTGGAAAATACTCGCCGCCAGCACCGCGCTGGCGTGGCCTTCAATAATGCCGTCGGCCAGATGCTGCAGGTTGCCGACGCCGCCGGAAGCGATCACCGGAATACCCAGTGCATCGCTGATGGCACGGGTCACGCCGAGGTCAAAGCCGTTTTTCATGCCGTCCTGATCCATGCTGGTCAGCAGGATCTCGCCGGCACCCAGGCCTTCCATTTTCTTCGCCCACTCGACCGCGTCGAGACCGGTCGGCTTGCGACCGCCGTGGGTGAAGATCTCCCAGCGCGGGGTTTCACCCGGGCCAGAAACCTTCTTGGCGTCAATGGCGACGACGATGCACTGCGAGCCGAAATGCTGCGCGGCTTCGCCGACGAACTCCGGGTTGAACACCGCCGCGGTGTTGATCGACACCTTGTCGGCACCGGCGTTGAGCAGGTTGCGGATGTCCTGCACGGTACGCACGCCACCGCCGACGGTCAGCGGGATGAACACCTGGCTGGCCATGCGTTCGACGGTATGCAGCGTGGTGTCGCGACCATCGACGCTGGCGGTGATGTCGAGAAAGGTAATCTCGTCGGCACCCTGCTCGTCATAGCGACGGGCAATTTCCACCGGGTCACCGGCATCGCGGATGTTTTCGAACTTCACACCTTTGACGACCCGGCCGTTGTCCACGTCCAGGCAAGGGATGATGCGTTTGGCCAGCGCCATGGTCAGTCCTCAGCCTTGGTACGAATCGCAGAAAGCTTGCGCTTGGGCGACGTCGAGGGTGCCTTCGTAGATCGCCCGGCCAGTGATGGCGCCGATGATGCCTGGCGCCTTGGCGTCGAGCAGCGACTTGATGTCACCCAGATTGTGAATGCCGCCGGACGCGATCACCGGGATCTTGGTAGCGGCAGCCAGCGCAGCGGTAAACGGTACGTTGCAGCCCTGCATCATGCCGTCTTTGGCGATGTCGGTATAAACGATCGAGGACACGCCGTCGGCTTCAAACTGCTTGGCCAGATCGATGACCTGGACGGTGCTGATTTCAGCCCAGCCATCGGTGGCAACAAAACCGTCTTTGGCATCGAGGCCAACGATGATCTTGCCCGGGAACGCGCGGCAGGCTTGAGCGACGAACGCCGGATCTTTAACGGCTTTGGTGCCGATGATCACGTAGCTCACGCCCGCCTTGACGTAGTGCTCGATGGTTTCCAGCGAACGGATGCCGCCACCGATCTGGATCGGCAGGTTCGGGTAGCGCTTGGCGATGGCGGTGACCACTTCGCCATTGACTGGCTGGCCTTCGAACGCGCCATTGAGATCGACCAGATGCAGACGACGGCAACCGCCCTCCACCCACTTGGCAGCCATGCTCACCGGGTCATCGGAGAACACTGTGGAATCTTCCATGCGGCCCTGGCGCAGACGTACGCAGGCACCGTCTTTAAGATCGATAGCGGGAATAATCAGCATCAGGCAAAACTTCAAAATTGAATTTTCAGCTTGGCTCGGAAATCAGTTTTTCTCGAGCGCCCACAGGTCGCTTTCGATGCTTTCAAACCGCTCTTTGAGGTGGGTCTGCACATCGAAAATCGCCCTGTTGTAATAATGCGGAGCGATTTCGCGGGTAAACAGCTCAAGAATCTCCGCCGCTTCGAATGACCCGAGGTCAAGTTCGAAACGATCCTCCATGAACCGCTTGATCTTGTGACTGGCCTCGCTCTCCTGCTCGGGAGTGAGGGTCAGGATCGGCGGCCTGGATTTCTTGGCGGCCATTTACCAGCGACCATCCCACGCGGCGAAGTTCTGCAGCAATTGCAGGCCATGGGTATGGCTCTTCTCCGGGTGGAACTGCACAGCGAAACGCGAGCCATCGGCCAGCGCCGCAGCGAAATCAACGCCGTAATGACCGCCACCGACCACCTGCCGCGCATTGGCGGCGGCGATGTAGTAGCTGTGCACGAAGTAGAAACGCGCCATGTCCGGAATGTCATGCCACAGCGGGTGGCTGACCTTCTGCTTCACTTCGTTCCAGCCCATGTGCGGGACTTTCAGGTGTTCGCCGTCTTCGTGCAGGTCTTTGCCGAAGAACTTCACCGCCCCCGGAAACAGGCCGATGCAGTCGACGCCGTCGTTCTCTTCGCTGGTGTCGAGCAAGGCTTGCATGCCGACACAGATACCGAGGAACGGACGATCCTGACTGACTTCACGCACCAGCGAGTCGAACCCCAGACGACGGATCTCCGCCATGCAATCGCGAATCGCGCCGACGCCGGGGAACACCACGCGGTCGGCTTCGCGGATCACATCCGCATCGCTGGTGATCAGCACTTTGCCGGCACCGACGTGCTCAAGGGCCTTGGCCACCGAGTGCAGGTTACCCATGCCGTAATCGATCACTGCAACCGTCTGCATTACAGAACGCCTTTGGTCGATGGCATCTGCCCGGCCATGCGCTCATCCAGCTCGACGGCCATGCGCAGCGCGCGGCCGAAAGCCTTGAACACGGTTTCGATCTGGTGGTGAGTGTTGGTGCCACGCAGGTTGTCGATGTGCACACTGACCAATGCGTGATTGACGAAACCCTGGAAGAACTCCTGAAACAGGTCAACGTCGAAGCCGCCGACGGTGGCGCGGGTGTATGGCACATGCATCTGCAAGCCTGGACGGCCGGAGAAGTCGATCACCACACGCGACAGCGCTTCATCGAGCGGCACGTAGGCATGGCCGTAACGACGGATGCCTTTTTTGTCGCCGATGGCTTTGGCGAAGGCCTGGCCGAGGGTGATACCGACGTCTTCCACCGTATGGTGGTCGTCGATATGCAGATCGCCCTTGCATTCGATATCCAGGTCGATCAACCCGTGACGGGCGATCTGATCCAGCATGTGCTCAAGAAAAGGAACACCGATATCAAATCGGGCCTTTCCGGTGCCATCAAGGTAGATCGAGGCTATGATCTGGGTTTCCAGAGTGTCGCGCTCGACAGACGCCTTACGTTCGGCCATCACCAGCTCCGCAAAATCATTGGGCGAAAAAGGCAGCCATTATAGGGGCGCGGGGCCGAAACAGAAACACGAGACGCAATATGGCTGACGGATAGAACCCCTGGCTGTCGCGGGTAGACATGTCCATACAAGCCATTACAGGCACCCCAAAACAACTGTGGGAGCGGGCTTGCTCGCGAAAGCGCTGGATCAGCCGACATTGATGTCGACGGACAGAACGCCTTCGCGAGCAAACCCGCTCCCACAGAAGTAAGTGCTGGCCTGAGAGATCTCAGGCCATTGACTCAGTGAAACAGTACCGCTGTCTTCTGCAGGGTCACCCACACACCCCACGCCAACGGAATACCTACCGCCAGCCACGCAGCAATCGCCAGCGGCTTGCTGCCCGGTGCGGCCTTCCACTCCAGAACGGTGGTCCCATCAGCACCTTTGTCGTGACCCAGCGCCTGTTCGGCAGCCAGTTCGGCGTCGGTCATGAAGTACTTGTCGGCCACCGGGCGCACCATCAGGTTGCACAGGAAGCCCAAGACCAACAGGCCGGCGAGGATGTACAGGGTAATGTCGTAAGCGGCGGCGCGTTCAACGCCGATGCTCAACTGATACTCACGCAGGTAGTTCACCAGCACCGGGCCGAGTACACCGGCCGCAGCCCAGGCAGTCAGCAGACGACCGTGGATCGCACCGACCATTTGCGTGCCGAACAGGTCGGCCAGATACGCGGGGACGGTTGCGAAACCACCACCGTACATCGACAGAATGATGCAGAACGCCGCCACGAACAGCGCAACGTTGCCCAGGTGGCCGAGGTTGGGGATCAGCGCGTACAGCGCAAAACCGAGGGCGAAGAACACGAAGTAAGTGTTCTTGCGACCCAAGTAGTCCGAGAACGAAGCCCAGAAGAACCGGCCGCCGATGTTGAACAGGCTCAGCAGACCGGTGAAACCGGCAGCAATGGCGGCAATCGAAGCCAGTTGCCCGGCGTCCAGTTGACCAAACGGCACGTCAACACCCAGCAACTTGCCGCCGAACACTTCCTGCAGCAGCGGCGAAGCCATGCCGAGGATGCCGATACCGGCCGACACGTTCAGGCACAGCACCAGCCACACCAAACGGAATTGCGGGGTTTTCCACGCCACATTCACGTGTACGTGACGGTGGGTGATCATCGAGTTGGAGGCTTTTTTCGCCGGAGCGGTCCAGCCTTCAGGCTTCCAGCCGGTTGGCGGTACGCGGTAGGCCAGGGCGCCACCGATCATGAACACGAAGTAGATCGCTGCCATGACCGCAAAGCTTTGCCACACACCGACACTTTCAGGCGAGGCGAAGTGACTCATCAGTGCCGTTGCCAACGGTGCACCCACCATCGCGCCACCACCGAAACCCATGATCGCCATGCCAGTCGCCATGCCGCGCTTGTCCGGGAACCACTTGATCAGGGTCGACACTGGCGAGATATAGCCCAGACCCAGGCCGATACCACCGATCACACCGGAGCCGATCCACATCAGCCAGATCTGGTGGGTATAGATACCCAGCGCCGAAATCAGCAGACCGCCGCACCAGCACAACGCCGATACAACACCCGCCTTGCGCGGCCCGGCGTGTTCAAGCCAGCCACCCCAGATCGCTGCCGAGCAGCCGAGGAAGATGAAGAACAGGGTGTAGATCCAGCCGAGCATCGAGATCGGCCAGTCGCATTGCGAGGAAAAAACTTGTGCGATGAAGCTCATGTCCGGCGCGCAAGCCACCGGAGCGGTAATGCCCAGCGCCTTGGACAGCGGCAACCAGAACACCGAAAAGCCGTAGGCCATGCCGATGCACAGGTGGATGGCCAAGGCGGCCGGTGGCACCAGCCAGCGGTTGAAACCGGGCTTGGCGATGATGCGCTCCTTGGACAGGAACGCGGGCTGGTCGGCTTTGAAGCCGTCCGCCGTTATGCTCGTGCTCATTGTGTATCCCCCAATTATTAGAATGGTTCGCCAGCCACTGCTCACCCTCGGCCTTATGCACGCAGGCACGACCGTTTTTTAAGGTGAAGCTCCCTGAAGGCGCGACGTTAAGTCGCAGAAGGACGGACGAACGCGCGAAGGTTACCATTTGCAGATGACAGAAAAACCAAACTGATATCACCTTTTTTCAGTTGTCTGATCTCTTGCACAAAGCATTTCTTGCCGATAACGCCATGCCGGTCATCCTTCAAACCCTTGAAAACGTCCGTTATCAGGATCAGCAGGACTTGCAGAAAACCTGCCGCGATGTTCCCGAATCGCTGTTTGCGCCGTTTTCCGGGGGAGTTCATCTGATCGAAAGCGCCTTGGCTGGGGGTTCATTTATTGCCGGACGTTTCAATCACCGCTTACTCGGCACGGGACGCCTGCAAAGGCACGGCAGCGTCTGGTATCTGTTCCATTTGTGCGTGCGAAAAGTTACCCCACGCCGTGGCGTCGCTGAACGATGGGTGAACCAAGCGCAGAAAATGGCGTCGCAAGCGGAGGCCGGACTGCGCCTGCCGGCACCCGCCGGACATCTTCAAACTCAGGCCACCGCCGCCACGTTGCCTGTGCCACTGGAGGTGCTGGCAACATAGCTTCACACCGAACCGGGCAGATGCGGCGCTATACTCCCCGGCTAAATTACGAATTCGACTAACTACAAGGACTCGCCCATGAAAGCGTTCGGCAAAATCCTGGGTCTGGTACTTCTCGGGCTGTTGCTGATCATTGTGGCGGCAGGTTTTGCCCTGACCCACCTCTTTGATCCCAATGACTACAAAGACGAGATCCGCCAGATAGCCCGCGACAAGGCCCACATCGAGCTGACGCTCAATGGCGATATCGGCTGGAGCCTGTTCCCGTGGCTCGGGCTGGAATTGCACGACGCCAGCGTTGCGACCCTGATCAAGCCTGCCGAACCGTTTGCTGACCTGCAGATGCTCGGCCTGTCCGTGCGCGTGCTGCCGCTGCTGCGCCGCGAAGTGCAGATGAGCGACGTGCGCGTCGAAGGCCTCAACCTGCGCTTGAACCGCGACAAGAACGGCCACGGCAACTGGGAAGACATCGGCAAGCTGCCGACAGCCGCCGCACCGGCGGGCAGCCCGCCGCCTGCCAGCGAACCCGCTGCCGAGACAACCGCCAAAGCGGAAAAACCACCGCAGCCGATCCGGCTCGACATCGACAGCCTGACCGTCAACAACGCCCGCGTTGAGTACAACGACGAGCAGACCGGCAAGCAGTTCAGCGCCGAAAGCATCCAGTTGAGCACCGGCGCGGTGCACGATTCGACCAATATTCCGCTGAAGGCCACCGCATTTCTCAGCACCAATCAGCCAATGCTACGGGTACGCACCGAACTCAATGGTGAACTGCGCATTGAGCGCGCGCTGCAGCGCTACAAGTTCGAAGACTTGAAGCTCTCCGGTGAACTGACCGGCGATCCGCTGCAAGGCAAAGCCATGACCTTCTCCGCTCAGGGCCAGATGTTGCTCGATAAAGCAGCAAACGTCGCCGAATGGACCGGGATCAAAATCTCCGCCAATCAGTTGCGCGCCTTGGGCGAACTGAAAGCCAACAACCTCGACAAGACCCCACAGATCACTGGCGGCCTCTCGATCGCCCAGTTCGATCTGGCAAAATTCGTCGACAGCATCGGCCAGACCCTGCCAGCCATGGCTGAAGGCAGCCTGAGCAAGGTCGAACTGGTCAGCCGCGTGTCCGCTACGCCGACCAGCGTCGCGTTCGACAACATCAACCTGAAACTCGACGACAGCAGCTTCAGCGGCCGAATCGCCGTCGACGACTTTGCCAAGCAATCGCTGCGGGCGACGCTCAAGGCTGACACCTTCAACGTTGACCGCTACCTGCCGCCGAAATCGGCTCAGGCCACAAGCGCCACGCAAGTGCGTCAGGCTGAAGTCGCCAGTACCGAAGCCAATGCCGTGGCCGGCACGACGCCACTGCCGGACAAACCGAGCAAAAGCGCCTGGAGCACCGAGCGCCTGCTGCCGGTGGAACGTCTGGCCAAGCTCGACGTGGATGCCGACCTGACCTTCGGCCAACTGACGCTCGACAAACTGCCCATCCAGAACGCTTCGCTCAAGGCCAACGGCCAGGGTGGCCTGCTGACCCTGACCAATCTGAGCGGCGAACTGTACAACGGCACTTTCGAAGCCAAAGGCACACTCGACGTCCGTCCGAGCGCACCCGTGCTGAACATGCAGACCAAAATCAACCGTGTGCCGGTGGAAAAAATCCTTGAGAGCCAAGGCAAGAACCCGCCGGTCAAAGGTCTGGTAACCCTCAACAGCAACGTCACTGGCAGCGGCAACAGCCAGCAGGCACTGATTGACTCACTCAACGGCAACGCCAGTTTCGTGATCAACAACGGCGTGCTGCTCAACGCCAACCTTGAACAGCAACTGTGCAAAGGCATCGCCACCCTCAACCGCAAAACCCTCAGCGGCGAGCCAAGGGGCAAGGACACACCGTTTCAGGAACTCAAAGGCAACCTGACGTTGCGCAACGGCATCGCCAGCAACCCCGACCTGAAAGTGCGCATCCCCGGCTTGACCGTCAACGGCGACGGCGACATCGACCTGCGCGTGCTGGGCATGGATTATCGCGTTGGCATCATCGTCGAGGGCGACACCAGCGCTATGCCCGACCCGGCCTGTCAGGTGGGTGACAAATTCGTCGGTATCGAGTGGCCGCTGCGCTGCCGTGGCCCTCTGGAACTGGGCGCCAAGGCTTGTCGCATCGACAACGAACGACTCGGCCAGGTCGCGACCAAACTGGCCGGCGACAAGCTCAGCGAAAAAATCGAAGAGAAACTGGGCGACAAGGTCAGTCCGGAATTGAAAAACGCATTGAAGGGACTGTTCAAGCGATGAAAGCGGAGCAGTTTTCCACGGCGGTGCTGGATTGGTTCGACCGCCACGGCCGCCACGATCTGCCCTGGCAGCAAGACATCAACCCGTATCGGGTGTGGGTGTCGGAGATCATGCTGCAGCAGACGCAGGTCAGCACCGTGCTCAATTACTTCGACCGTTTCATGGCCGCGCTGCCGACCGTCGAAGCCCTGGCCGAAGCGCCGGAAGACGAAGTGCTGCACCTGTGGACGGGCCTGGGTTACTACACCCGCGCGCGCAATTTGCAGAAGACCGCAAAAATCGTCGTCAGCCAGTACGGTGGCGAGTTTCCGCGTGATGTCGAAAAGCTCACGGATTTGCCGGGCATCGGTCTGTCCACGGCTGGCGCCATCGCCAGCATCAGCATGGGCCTGCGCGCGCCGATCCTCGACGGCAACGTCAAACGCGTGCTGGCGCGTTTTACCGCGCAAGAGGGTTATCCGGGCGAGCCGAAGGTCGCCAAACAGCTGTGGGCCAACGCAGAGCGCTTTACGCCGCACGATCGGGTCAACGCCTACACTCAGGCGATGATGGATCTCGGTGCGACGCTATGCACGCGCAGCAAGCCGAGTTGCCTGCTGTGCCCGCTGGAACGTGGCTGCGAGGCGCACATGCTGGGTCTGGAAACTCGCTACCCGATTCCCAAGCCACGCAAAGCCATCCCGCAGAAACGCACGCTGATGCCGATGCTCGCCAATGGCGACGGTGCGATTCTGCTTTATCGCCGCCCGTCCAGCGGGCTATGGGGCGGCCTGTGGAGCCTGCCGGAACTCGACGACCTCGATGACCTGCAACATCTGGCCGATCAGCACTCGCTGGCACTGGGCGAGCAGCAGGCGTTGCCGAGCCTCGTCCACACGTTCAGCCACTTCCAGTTGTCCATCGAACCCTGGCTGGTTCAGGTGCAGGAGGCCAGCCATCACGTGGCCGAGGCCGACTGGCTCTGGTATAACCTCGCCACCCCGCCGCGCCTGGGCCTCGCCGCCCCGGTCAAAACCTTGCTCGAACGCGCGGCCGCCGTATTGAATACAGGAGAGTCGCCATGACCCGCACCGTAATGTGCCGCAAGTACAAAAAAGAATTACCCGCTCAGGAGCGCCCTCCGTTCCCGGGCGCCAAAGGTCAGGATATTTTTGACCACGTCTCGGCCAAGGCCTGGGACGACTGGCAAAAACACCAAACCCTGCTGATCAACGAAAAACGCCTGAACATGATGAACGCCGAAGACCGCAAATATCTTCAGGGCGAAATGGACAAGTACTTCTCCGGCGAGGAATACGCCAAGGCTGAAGGCTACGTTCCGCCTGCCGAGTAACCCCGCAAAATCGGGGGGCGGATCGTAAGCAACGGAATTAATTTAAGAAATTTTAAAAAAGTCGTTGACGAGAATCCGAAAAACCCTTTTAATGCGCCCCGTTGCCCAGATAGCTCAGTCGGTAGAGCAGGGGATTGAAAATCCCCGTGTCGGCGGTTCGATTCCGTCTCTGGGCACCAAATACCGAAAACCCTGAATCGCAAGATTCAGGGTTTTTTTATGCCTGCGATTTGATGAGGACTGTTATCGACCTCTGGATTCGCGATAACTTGCCCCCCTTACGGAAGAGGGTCGCCCCGTCGATGAACCAGAAACGAACCCGCATACCCCTGCCACATCCGCCGCCGTATCGCCCAAGCCGCGCAACTTACTGGCTGACAGTGTTCGTTGCCGTGATGATTGCTTTCGCCATCGGCGCATCGATCTACATGCTGATCGACAGCTGGGTCACTGGCTCCATCACCACCAACAATCGCGGCCCGCGCAGCACCTACACCCTGGCCCTGCAACCTCGGCGGTTTTGGTTCGAGTTCGTTTGGCAAAGCATCGGTACTGTATTTCTGCTGGTTATCGGGGTGTTCGGGCTGTGGGTTTATCGCAAAGTGCAGGAGCCTGTGGAAAAACCCAAAGGCAAGCGCCAACGCTAAGCACAGGTCGCATTCAAAGAGTGTTGACGTAATCGACCGGCAGCAAGACCGTGTCCAAAGCAGCGTCTACCGGCAGAGATACGACCGTAATCAGCGGGCAGACGATCATGAAGTAGCAGATGACAGCATGTGGCATGCCGTCCCCTCCTCTCACGCCAAGCAAGTGCAAGTTGCCATCGACGCCTTTGTAGTAAGGCTCTGCAGAGTCACCGTTCAATCGCCCGATCATCGTTCCACAACCGGCCAACATCAAAACCAGACTGGCTACTGAGCCAATACGCAAAATCCCTTTCAAACCAGCGCTCCCTTACGTCACAAAACATGAGGCGCGGGATTGTACCTGCGTCCATTCCATGCGAATGGATTATCGCTACGGCACGGTTGCGTGCCATCGAACGTCTGCTCGACTACTTCAGCAACGCGCCAAAAACACACTTGCGCATCGAGCCGCAGGACATCGGCGAACAACAAGTCGGACATTTCGCCTTTTTTCGCAGCGCATACCAAGCCACACTATGGCCCATCGCTCTGACCTGGCTGCATACCGGCGAACTGGCCCCCGACACACCCGGACGGCACCTGCCGCGCAGCCGAGCCCCTCCAACGCACGATGGAACACATCATGGCCTCCGCCAACAAGCAGCAAAAACGCGCCGCCCGGGCCAAGACCAAGGCCAAGCAGAACCGCACCAAACGCGCCGAGGCGCCGGTCGAACTGGATCCGAACGATGACCGCATTGATTTCGAATCAGTGGACCTGACCGAGCTGTTCAAGAAAATGATCGACGCCGAGAAGATCAGCCAGCAAGCCCTGTGCGCCGCGTTCCTCGAAGACCCGCTGCTGGAACTGGTCTACGAGCAGGAAGGCGAAGAAGGCGCGATGGACTTCATCCTCGCCGCGCTGATCGAGTATCGCCAGTGGTCGCAGGACACCGACGAAGCCGGCGCGCTGGCGTGGATTGAATCGCCGGCCTTCCAGGCCGACTATGTGGCGGCGTCCGACGCAATCGCCGCACAAACCCAACAGAAGAACTGAGTTCCCATGGCATCCCTGAACAAGCAACAAAAACGCGCCAAACGCGCCAAGGCCAAAGCCAAGCAAATCCGTATGGTTGGCCGCAAGCCGCTGGAGCAGGACGACGACCTCGGCCACCTCGCCGAGCCGATCCCGGAATACACCCTGGCGATGTTCAGCAAAATGCGCGACGCCGAAGCGGTCAGCCGTAACGAGATGCTGCTGACGCTGCTCAGAGAACTGGCGTTCATCATCGTCGACCACCCCGACCTGCTGGACATGGAGAACGCCGAAAACGAAGGCATGGCCGCCACCCATCTGGCCGCCGACATGTTGATCGACTACCGCATGTGGGCCGATGGCATGGACATCGAGACAGCCCAGGCCTGGCTGACCGAACCGCAGTTCATCACGGACTTCGGGATTGCGCTGGACACTTACGGCAAGTCGCTCGATACCGCCGAAGCCAAAGACGAGTCAGTCTGAAACGCTGAAATCTCAGGCAAAAAAAACGGGCGCAATCAGTCATGATTGCGCCCGTTTTTTTGCCTGATCGAAGCGTTGAACCTTAGGCTGCGGCAGCGCTCAGGCGCGGGATTTCAATGCCCAGCTTGGCTGCGGCGTAATCCAGTTCACCCTTGGCGATGGATTGAGCCTTGTAGCCTGCAGCGATCAAATCCTGCACGTACAGCTTGTTGTAGATGAACATGAACACGATATTGCTCAAGCCCAGAGTGAAGCTCGCCGCGAGAAACATGATCGCAGCCCACTTGATATCACCACGGAACAATGGCGGAAAAAAACCAAAGAAAAACACGGTCCACGAGAAGCCGATTGGCGCTTCTTTCATGGCACCGGTGTTAGGGTTTTTGAACACAACCGATGTAAACGCCATGCTTATCTCCTTGAAGCCCCAATGAGTTGGCTGAACGGCCGGGCTAACTCCATGCAGCTCTTTTTAACGGCAAGCACGCAAAATCGCATCTGTACGTAGCGTCAGATGAGGGAGCAGACAAGGAAGAATCGAAAGCTTTAGCCAGAAAGGCTGAGGGCGTCGAACAATCCATGTCCTGAAACTCCATCGCATCTCGCAACAGCGAGATACATATTCGTCGCGCAGGCTACTATTTAGCCACCACTGTGTCCATCAAATTGCCAAGTAAAAACGACCGCGATCATCTCTGATGGCGGTCGTCTCTGTGGGTGAGCAACGGTTGACGTGGAATCAGAACACTCAGCGAGCCACGGCTGCGCTCAACTTCTCGTGACGACGCCGACGCGCCACCAGCAGACCGGTAGCCACCACCAGCAGGCTCAGCAGGCCGGTCGCAAGGATTTCCACGCGGTGGGCTTCCTGGAACAGCATGATGGTCAAAGCCGCGACGATGAAGATGATCACCGCATAGGTCAGGCCCGGAAACAGCCACATGCTGAAGACGATTTTCTCGCCGCGAGCCATGCGCTGCTTGCGCATACGCAGTTGCGAGAACGCGATCACCAGGTACACCAGCAGTGCGATCGCGCCGGAGCTGGCCAGCAGGAACTCGAACACGGCCGCCGGCGCCACATAGTTGGCGAAGGTGCACAGGAACGCCGCACCGGTCGACAGCATCACCGCCCAGTAAGGCGTACCGCTTTTGTTGACCCGAGTCGACATGGCGGGCGCATCACCGCGTTTGCCCAGTGAGAACAACATGCGCGACGACGTGTAGAGGGCCGAGTTCAGGCAACTGGTGACAGCGACCAGCACCACGATGTCGACGATCATTTTCGCGTTCGGGATGCCCATGCGCTCAAGCACAGTCTGGTAGGAACCGAGGTTGGCCAGGGTCGGATCGTTCCATGGCACCAAAGCCACAACGATGAAGATCGATACGAGGTAGAACAGGCCGATCCGCCAGATCACCGAGTTGGTGGCCTTGGAGATTTGTTTGCCCGGGTTCTTCGATTCCGCGGCCGCGATGGTCACGATTTCGGTACCCATGAACGAGAACATGGTGGTCAGGATCGCGCCCAGCACCGCGCCCATGCCGTTAGGCAGGAAGCCACCGCTGTCGAACAGGTGCGAAACGCCACTGACCTGGCTGTTTGGCAGGTAGCCAAAGATCGCCGCGAGACCGAGGGCGATGAAGCCGATGATCGCCAGCACTTTGATCAGGGCGAACCAGAATTCGAACTCGCCGTAATTCTTCACGCTGAACAGATTGGTGACGGTCAACAGCAGCGTGATGACCAGTGCAAATGCCCAGATCCCCACACTTGGGAACCACGCGTGCAGGATGGTCGCGGCGGCGTTGGCTTCCAGAGGAATCACCAGCACCCAGAACCACCAGTACAACCAGCCGATGGTGAAACCGGCCCAGTGCCCGATGGCACGGTCGGCGTACGTCGAGAACGAGCCGGTGTCCGGCGATGCAACCGCCATTTCACCGAGCATACGCATCACCAGCACCACAAGGGTGCCGGCGGCGGCATAGGCCAAGAGCACAGCGGGGCCGGCGGCGGCGATAGCGTGGCCGGAGCCAACGAACAGACCGGCGCCGATCACACCGGCGATCGACAACATGGTCACATGACGCGGTTTGAGCCCCTGTTCGAGGCCGTTGGAGCTTGGGGTACTGCTCATTGAAACTACCTTTGCGAGGAAAGCGATTGCGTCCGGCCTGTCTGGTTTGTTCTTTCTCGTAAAAAGAATCCAACAGGGCGTTCCTTATTCTGCACGCAATATTTGCGCCAAAATGTTTCAACCTCTTTGCTGCCGCGGCTTTGCGCGCGACCGGACGGTCATCGCAAGTCATTGAGAACAATGGCAATTCGCCAGAACGTTACCCTGCGACTCACTTTCAAGACGAATCAGCGCACCAAAAACACACTTAAAAAGTGTGGGATGCACAATAAAAGGGCGAATCAGGAACGTTCGGCCGGATAGCGCTTCCAACACCCCGCCAAAGCTGGCAACATCGCGCCTTTTTTTACGCGACACCCACGGGAATCCACGTTTAAACACCCGTTCGGTTGTTGATGGGGCGACAGTCTGCTGCGCCAATGCGACAACCTGCCACACGCCATCCGTTTACCGCTCGTAGCGCTGTTGGCTGCCATTGAAAC